>CAMNGY010000079.1 GCA_946538795.1 uncultured Treponema sp. | reverse complement strand
CGGAGGCAGTTTTCCAGCCGGGCGAAGCGGGATTTTACCGCATCGCCGTCTGCCACTTCCGCGGCGACAATGGACATCTGGCAGTCCTTCAGGCCTTCCATCATGACTGCGTATGCATCCTTCACAAGCAGGTCGTCGTTATCTATGAAGCTGATGCAGTCCCCTGCCGCGCTCATGAAGCCGTCGTAGCGGGTATTGGATATGCCCTTGTTCTGGTCATGCCGGATGAGCTTCACGCGGGGATCGGCCTTGCAGAAGGACTCGCATATAGACGCGCTTGAGTCAGTCGAGCAGTCGTCTACGAGTATCAGCTCGAAATCCCTGTAACTCTGGGCCAGGACCGAGGATATGCAATCGGACAGGTATTTCTCGCTGTTGTAAACTGGTATGATTATGCTGAGCATGGCTAGTTAAATAATAGCGCTTGTGCTATACTTTTGCAAATGAAAAAGTCAACGGTCCTGCAGCGGCATGTCAATACGCTTGAAAGACTCTGCGTAAGCCAGGGAAAGCCCGCACCCGACCTGGAGCGTGTGGCATCAGCCCTGGTTCAGCTGCAGCGGGGGCTTACGGACGACCGCGTTCTGGCCGGCGGGACATACATGGAAGAAAAAGCCCTTCTCCGGGCATACCTTCTCTACTACTGGCCGGTATCTTACCAGCAGGTCATGCGCATTCTCCGCAAGCTTCCTGCCGGGGCGTTCGGCTTCCTAGGAAAAACAGGAATTCCGATACTGGACATAGGCTCTGGTCCCGGACCGGCGTCCGCCGCTATCTGTGACTACCTCATTACGGGGCAAGGCTGTGAGCCAGCTTCTGTTTCGGTCTGCCTTGCAGATCATTCCCAAAAAGCCCTCTCCTTGGCCCAAAGCTTTTTCTCCTGCGACTTCCCGTCCGTAAGCGCCGGAGCCTGTGCCTGCGACTTGGAGAAAGGCTTTCCTCCGCTTGGCATGACAGGCCGCCAGCAAAAGTTCAGCATAGCCATAATGAGCCATTCCCTGAATGAGATGTGGAAAGGAGATGATCGAAGGCTGGAAAAGCGCACCGCATTCCTGCAGCGCCTGCTTGACGGAATCATGGAGGAAAATTCGGTCCTGATTCTCTGTGAACCGGCACAAACAAAAAGCAGCCGGGAACTGATGTCCGTCAGGGACGCCCTTCTTTCCGGGAGGAAGGACCTGGACTTGCTTTCTCCCTGTCCCGGGGCAGGCATTCCCTGTCCCGCCTTGCTGCAGGGCGAGGGGGCTACATGCCATGATGAAGGCGGCTGGCAGCCAGTGGAACCTGCGGCAAGGCTCGCCCGGATGGCCGGCCTGAGCAGGACAAGCGTGAAAATGTCCTATTTCGTGTTCAGAAAACGCGCGGGCCTGGGAACAGATGCTCCTGAGGCACAGGATGCTGGCGAGGCTCGGGACGTGGCGGACGGATCCTTCACGGCACGGGTTGTCTCAGACGCAATGCTGAACAAGGCCGGCCGCACCAGGTTCGTCCTGTGCGACGGAAAGCGGCGTTTCAGCATATCCGCAAAGAAAGGAGAGCGGCTGGACGCGGAACGGGAGTTCTGGAATCTGAGCCGGGGGGACCTCATTGCGGTCACAGGGGCGGAAGCCAGGAAATCGGAAGGAGGCGTATCGTTTGCTGTGACCGCGGGGACACGGATACGCCTTCTTGGATGAAGATGCTGTCCTGTCTGCCGAATGGCGCGCTGGCGCGACCTTAAATTAAAACCGGGTTGTTCCGGGATTCCCTCATGTCATTCTCAAACGACTGGATGGCAGCAGTGTCCCCGTCCAGGATTTTGTCGCACAGGTATTTTGGCATGGGCATGCCTTTCAAAAAGCCCTGCACGTTCACTTTCTTTTCGCCGAAGGCTTTCAGGGTCTCAAACTGCTCTTTTGTCTCCACGCCTTCGGCCACAGTGTCAAGCCCCATCTTGGCGACCATAGAAACGATGCTCTCGGTAAGCTCGGTTTCCTTGTTGCCTTCCAGGCTTATGTCTTTGATGAAGGACTTGTCTATCTTGAGCGTGCTTATAGGCAGTACGCGCAGGTAGCGGATGGAGGAATAGCCCGTACCGAAGTCGTCGAGCGATATGCTTATCTCCATGTCCTTGATCTGGTTCAATTTGGCCAGTATATCGTCAAAGTCTTCTATGAGGATTCCTTCCGTAATCTCCAGCTCCAGATGCTTGGGGTTCACCTTGGACCAAAGGACCTTGTCCCTCAGCTTCTTCATGAAACCCTTGTCCTTGAATTGAAGGGGAGAGATGTTCACGCTCAGGATGCCGTCAAACCCGTGCTCGCGCTCCCACTGGGAAAGAGTCATAAGGGCCGTGTCTATGACCCAGTCCCCTATGGGGATGACCAGACGTGATTCTTCGGCCAGCGGGATGAACTTCTCCGGGCTTACCCAGCCCATCTCGCTGTCATGCCAGCGGATAAGGGCCTCAAAGCCCCGGAGCTTGCCGGTTGAAACCTCAAACTGGGGCTGGTAGTAAAGCTGGAAAAGCCGTTTTTTCAGCGCCTCTGACAGCTTGCTCTCCATATCTATGCGATGCAGGAACACGTCCTTTATCTGCTTCTCAAAGTGGCATATCCTGTTGCGTCCCTGCTTCTTGGCATCGCTCAGAGCCAAGTCGGTGTACTTTAGAAGCTCTTCCTCGTTCTTTGCGTCGTCGGGATAAATAGCCAGTCCCCCGGACAGGCCTATGCCTATGTCATTCATCCTGCGCCGGAGGTCGTTGCCAATGTTCTCAAGGGGCTGGGCAGACTTCAGGTGCTTCATCAGAATGAAGAATTCATCGCTGGAAAAACGGAAGCACTGGATGGAGGCTGTCTCAAGCCCGTGCAGCAGGCCGGAGAATTTTATAATAAGCTCGTCACCAACGGTATGTCCCTGGGAGTCGTTGATGTGCTTGAGGTTGTCCAAGTCAACAAGGAGAAGGCCGAACTTGCTGCCGGACTCGTTGGCATCCTCTAGGGCCTCCTCCAGGGCAGTGCTCAGGCTGGCCCGGTTGTGCAGGGTCGTAAGGGAATCGTAGTACACGGAATAGCGGAGCTGCTCGTTAAGCACTTTCACGCTGTCCAGCTTGGACTGGAGGCTGGCCCGGCTTATGCTCAGTTCTTCGGTCAGGGCAGCCAGCCGTTCGTTCTGCCGTCTCAGCTGCATTTCGGTCTCGGTCCCCTTGCTTATGTCAAAAAGCATGACCGTGACGCAGCCGTCGTCAATCGGAGTGACCAGCATCTTGATGTGGCACTTGGTCATGAATGAGTAGAAGGTGCGCTCCAAAATCCTGTTGTCGTAGACGCAGGTTTTGAACAGCTGCAGCCAGTCTATGTCCCCGTTCATTTTATCCTGAATTTGGGAAAGAAGGATATTCTGTTTGAAGGTGTGGGCCGTCATGTATGCGAAGCTGTTGTTCTGGTATTCCATGCGTACATCGACGATCTCTTTCTTCTCGTCATATACAGGGCCTGCGACGACCAGGGCCTGCGGCAACGTGTCGAATATCTTCTTAAAGGCGGTCATTTCCATAATAAGTGCAAGAACCTCTGGCTGTGCTTTCAGGATATAGTGATATTTTACACCATATTCGCTTTTTCTTCAAGAAAGACTTTTTTATGGAGCAGTAATCCCGGAAAACCGGCAAAGGCGGTTTTTTAGGGTTGCCCGGCTTTCTGGAGGAGCGATGTAAAGATATGCAATTTTTGTGGCGAAAACAGGGTTTTCCTATTGACACTTTCATGTGTTTTATATATTATAGCTTCCATCAGAACCAACTTGCTCCCTTAGCTCAGTTGGTAGAGCAACGGACTGTTAATCCGTCTGTCGCAAGTTCAATCCTTGCAGGGGGCGCTATAGCTTCGTCTTATCAGACGGAGCTTTTTTTTTGCACAAGTGGCACTTTTTTTCATTTCGTCATGCAAGGATTGAAGCGGAATGAGCGCGTCGTAAAGCGACGGAAAGGCGCCACGGATGGCGCCGTCAGCGAATGCAGCCGTCCGGAACGTACGGACAGGAAGTCCGGGCGTGGAGGGCAATCCTTGCAGGGGGCGTCTTAAGACCTGTCATCCCGGACAGGTCTTTTTTGTTTTAAATGAATTTGCAAGGATTGAATCGCAATGAGCGCGTCCTGTTCATGACGTGAAATGCACCGATTTCGTGTCGTGAAATGCTCCGATTTCATGACGTGAAATGCGCCGATTTCGTGTCGTGAAATGCTCCCTGTCCGGGTGCCGGGCGGCTCTTGCCGTGGAAAGGCCCCCGTCTGTTTATCCGAGGAAGGCGGTTTCAAAAGTCCAGACCGACTTTTGAAACTGTCTCGAGGGCCTTTCCCAAGATTTTTATTGATAGCCGGAAATCAGGTTCTCTTCCGAATACAAGCCTCCCATTGCATCGCCTTCTGCGCTTTCAACGGCCTCCTCTTCCGAAGCACTGTCAAACTGGCATCCGGCAAACGACACGAGCGCAATGGCGGCACACACAAGGGCCACAAACAGCTTCTTTACACATTTCATATTTGACCTCACTTTATCCGTGCAGGACATCCGTCCGTCCGCACGGTTTTGTTTTGTTGTGAGAATCATAGAGGGAATTCAGGAAAGAAAACATGTCATTTGGAGAAATTTTGCAATATTGCAACGGAAAATTTGTACTATTGTAACGGAAAATTTACAATACGGTAACAGAATTTTTCAGCCCTGCTCCAACGGCGACCGCCTCTCCCCTCCCGTGGCTACCGATTTCCCTAGTCGGCCGGCCGGTCGGCACGGATTTTCCTTGACAAACGTATACCGCGCCCCTACAATACCTGTAGATAGAATCATTTTAAGGAGGCACCAGCTATGAAACAGAAGATTCTTTTGGCCTGCCTGGCACTGGCTCTGATTGTGCCAGCGGCAAGCCTGTACGCCGCTGTCGCAGAAGGAGCAAAGAACCTGAACTCGAGCTTCACGGAATACGAGGCAGAAGAAGACATTCCGGAGGAAGCCCTGCTGGGAAAGAAGGAGCAGGCAACCGTATTCTACGACAGCGACGATTATGACCTTCAGGAGCTGATGGAATCAAAATGGCTGAAGGTCGTCGGAGTTTCTTCCCGCATCCGAAGGAAGAGGGACAAAGCCTATTCAAGCTCAAACACAAGCGGACACAGGGACTTGACCGACTTCGCCAAGCTCCGCAGGCAGAAATACGTATTCGTAAAAAACGGGGCCTTCTCGTACGAGGTGTACCTCCTGCGCCCCTATACCCAGGCAGAGATGGCTCAATGGAAATTCGGCATTGACGCACGGGATTTGGACAGCAACGAGCAGGACTACCTGGAACCTGGTTTCGGCGCGTATGTAGAAGCCGCATTCCACGGACACCCCGCATTCAACTCAGGGATCCGGTCAGGAGACCTCATTATACAAGTGGACGACAGCAAGATAAGCTGCGCGGAGGATTTGTCGAATCTTGAGTCGCAGGTACAGAAGGGGGACAGCGTGAAAGTCACCCTCGTGCGGGACGGTGAAGAGATGACCATCGACATGGCATTGTAGCATTCGGCACAGACGGACCCGCAGCACCACGGCGGGGCCTTGAGTCCACAACAATTGTAAAGGCCGCCGAAAACTGCTATAATCGGCCCATGAGCCAAGAAGTCAAGACTGTGCCGGGGGCAATGTCCCGGTCGTTGCCAGCGGGGTTGCCGGATGACCTGCACGGTGTCCGCCTGCATTTTGTGGGAATAAAGGGAACGGGCATGGCCGCCCTCGTTGAGATTTTGTCCGACCGCGGGGCTGTCATTACAGGAAGCGACGTTGCGGAGCGCTTCTACACCGACGAAATCCTTGAAAAGCGGGGCATACAGGCCAAGCCCTTCAGTGCGGACAACATAGACGGCGGAATTCAGTGCGTCATATACTCAAGCGCATACAGCCCGGACAAGAATCCTGACCTTGCCGAAGCCGTCAGGCAGGGAATTCCCATGATGCTGTACAGCGAGGCCCTGGGGGCCGTGTCCGCTCAGTCCTACGGCTGCGGCATCTGCGGGGTGCACGGCAAGACGACGACGACCGGGCTCACCGGCACGATACTCAAGGAACTGGACCTGCCGTCCCAGGTGCTCGCGGGCAGCGTCATTGCCTCGTTCGGTGACCGCTGCACCATGACATCCCCCTCGTTCGCACCGGGCAAGCGCAATATCTTTGCGGCCGAGACCTGCGAGTACCAGCGGCACTTCATGGCATTCCATCCCCGGAAAATTATCCTAACGGCAGTAGAAAGCGATCATCAGGACTACTACCCGACCTATGAGGACATACTGGCGGCCTTCGTCGAGTATGCATGCCTTTTGCCGGAGGGCGGCGAGCTCATCTACTGCGCCGACGACAAGGGGGCATCGGAGGCGGCGACTATTGCCAGTAGGAAACGCCCGGACATCAAGCTTATCCCCTACGGGACGGATGCGACGGGCGGCTACAGGCTCTCTTTCGGGAAAGTCGAAGGAGGCAGGCAGTACTTCAGCATCGGGGATATGGGAGACTTCGCCCTGCAAGTCCCCGGCAGGCACAACGCCCGGAACGCGGCGGCGGCGGTTGCCCTGTGCTGCCAGCTGCTCCGTGAGTACGGCAAGAATCCTATTGATTTTAGGGAAGAAATCAGGCGGGGGTTGCTCAATTTCCGGGGTGGCAAGCGGCGGTCAGAGATCATAGTCCGCACAAAGACCCCTCTCGGCCAGGAGCTGATCGTAATCGACGACTATGGCCACCATCCGACGGCGATAGCGACGACGCTCGCGGGCTACCGGGAATTCTACAAGGGACACAAGATTATCACGGACTTCATGAGCCACACCTACACGCGGACGGCAGCCCTGCTG
>CAMNGY010000078.1 GCA_946538795.1 uncultured Treponema sp. | reverse complement strand
TGGACGCAATCTCTCTGGCCGCCCGCTGTGGCTGCAGGAAATTCGTCGGTGCGGGAAGCCAGGCCGAATACGGAAGGGCCTCCGTTCCACTCAACGGAAGCGTGGCCTGTCACCCGGAAGTGGCATACGGGGTATCCAAGCACGCCGCGGGCCTACTTGCCGCCATGAAATGCCGCGCGCTGGGCATCCAGTTCAACTGGGTCAGGATCCTCAGCGTCTACGGGACCAACGACAGCCCCGCAACCCTCATAAAGACATTCATCTCCCGCTGCAAGGCCGGGGAAGCGATGGACCTTGGCCCCTGCACACATCAATGGGACTACCTGTTCGAGGATGATGCCGGAAGAGCATTTTTCCTTCTGGGAAACCGTGGTGCAGACGGAAAGACCTACTGCCTGGGAAGCGGCGAGTCCAGGCCCCTGAAGGAATACCTGGACGACATCGTGGCCGTGGTAAACCCATCATACACAGGGGCGGTCTACGGGGCCATACCCTACAACGAGAAATCAGTCACATACCTCAGGGCCGACATTTCAGACCTGACCGCCGACACCGGATGGAAACCTTCCGTCCCGTTCAAAGAAGGAATAGGGAGGATGCTGTGAGAATGCCCTTCCTGGATTTCCTGGACAAAAGGCCCTGGATCATGCAGTTCGTCAAATTCGGCATCGTGGGCGTGAGCAACTTTCTGGTCTATTATGTCGTATACCGCATCTTGCTCCATTTTGGCTGGCACTACATGCTCGCCAACGGTGTGGGCTTCGTCGTGAGCGTCCTGAATTCCTACCTGTGGAACAGCATCTTCGTATTCAAGAAATCGGAGGGGGGCACGCGGAACAGCACGGCCACCCTGATAAAGACCTTCATCTCCTATGCGGTCACCGGACTGCTCCTTCAGAACCTGTTGCTGAAGCTTCTCATAGAGATACTGAACGTACCCGCAAAGTACGCGCCAATCCTGACAGTCTGCGTCACGACGCCCCTGAATTTCCTTCTGAACAAATTCTGGACCTATAAGGAAAAGCCCCGGAACTAAGGTGCGGGGCCGGCTGGCGGCATTTATCCGCCGCAAAAGGCGGCTAGCGAATCAAAAACTAAGGCGCAGGGCGGATGACGGCATTTATCCGCCTCAAAAGGCGGCCTTTATCCTACTCGGCCGCCAGCCACAGCAGCCTGTTGTCTTTCACCTCGTAGCGCAACCTGCCATCGTTGTACAGGCGGGAAACATAGGAGCGGATCGTGGAGCCTATGAGAACATACTGGCTCAGCTTCATGCTCAGGCCCGCATAGTCGGCGACAGCTTTCAGTATCTCCTCGCACGTCGCCGGCCCTTTCCGCACTATCTTCACAATCAGGCTTTCCGCCTCAAGCGTCATGATTTTGTTCAGCTCGGCCATTGCAGGCAAGTTCCAGCGGTCCAAGGGGGTTCCGTGGGAGGGTATGAAGCAGTCCGCGCTCTCGTCCTCGATCCTGCAGACGGACTCCCTGAAAAGATAGGGATCCTGCATGAAGGGAATCCAGTAGCGCTTTATCATCTCCACGCCAAAGAAAGCGTCGCCCATGAAAAAAGTCCTGTTCCCCGAGGATTTGTCGGTGACAACGATGCCCAGCTGGTCATAGAAATGCCCGGGCAGAGCAAGCAGCTTGAGGCAAATTTCCCCCAGGTCCAGCTCGCCTTCGTCAAGGGGCCTGTCAACCCCGCACGGCTCTATGGTCCTGAACACGGGAACATCGCCCGCAGTGAAATGCCTTCCGCCCCAGTAGATGTCCAGGGGAACCCCCGGATTCTCTATGAAAATGCGCTCGGCCCGGGGCGCCCATATCTCGCATCCGAAGGCTTTTTTCAAGGCGGAATTCCCCCCGCAGTGGTCGGAATGACCGTGGGTATTTATGACGGCTTTCAGGAGCTTGCCGGGAAAAAGCTTGCGCAGCTCCCTGGCAAGCATCTCCCCGTCCTCATCGCAGTCCCCGGAATCAATCAGGAAGAGCTCCGGGCCGGATATGGCCAGCCCGACATTGGTGCTCCCCCTGAAGTAACCGGTATGCTCGCTCAGCCTCTGGAAAGAATCCCTCCTGATCATTTACTACATGTCTGCGACATCTATGGACTTTACCGTATAGTCGTATTGAGTCTTGTTGATCGCAAACTCCAGGTGCTCGCCCGGCTTGCTGTCCATGAGCTTTGCACCAAGAGGGGACATGTAGGAGATAATTCCCTGCTCCGGATCTGACTCAAACGGACCAAGTATCGTATAGCTGATGTCCTTTCCAGATGCATTGTCGTGCAAGGTGACTTTCGTGCCGAAAGAAACGATGGCCGTCGTAACCGTCGACGGATCAAAGATGACAGCCCTCTCAAGCTGCTTCTTAAGGTCAGCAAGCGTCTTGCTGTTGATGTGCTGGGCTTCCTTCGCGGCGATGTACTCGGCATTCTCCTTAAGGTCTCCCTTTTCCTTGGCTTCGGCAATCTCCTTGACAATCCCGGGCAGGATGACTTTCTCGATGTTTTCGGCTTCGGACCTCTTCTTTTCAAGCGCTTTCGCCGTGACGAAAGTTCCGTTCTGTGATCCGGCCTGCTTGACCGCCATGACCGGGAACTTGAAATCCGGCCATTTCTCAAGGATTCCGTTGCGGAGGTCATTCTTGTAAGAGTGATCCAGATCCGTTATGTCGTTGACCAGGGTGAAGAAACGAAGCGCATTATCCTCATCATCTTTGTCACGTATATATTCCATGATCAGGTTCTTGTCGTCCTTCTTCTTCCCGAAGAGGATGTTGCGCGCGGCGTTTATGGTCTTCTTGTTTTCGGTCGTGTCCTTGTGGTTGGAGATTTCCCAGTAGCAGTAGTCCATGACCTTCAGGAGGGTCTGGAGCTGGGTCTCGTAAGAGATGCCGGCGGCCTTGAACCACTCGTCACCGCTGTGCTCCTGGAAGAGGAAAATCGCGGCGTTGCGGTTGCTCCTGTAGTCGTCAAAGCAGTCCTTGACCAGCTGGGTAAGCTTCTCCTCCTTATGAGCTTCGGCAAGCTCCCTGGTTATGTCTATGTAGGAAGCCTCGTCTCCCTTGTCGGAGGACTGGTTGCTGGCCAGCACCACCGGGAAGAGCTTCACGTACTCGTCGTCCCAGTTCTTCAGGAGCTTGACGTTCCTCAGGAAGTAGTCGCGCAGGTTGGTGTTCTTCTTTCCCTGAAGCTCCTGGTACGCATCCCTGGGGGATATGGTCTTGTAAAGATTCTCGAAGGTGGCATCCTCAGGAATGTGGAAGCTGGGGAACTCCTTGGAAATGCACTGCACAAGGAGGAATGACGCAAGCTTCCTGACCTTCTCTTCCTCATCATCGTCGTTCGCGTTGCTCTTGAGGTAGTTGGCAAAGTAGTTGAACATGTCCGTCAGAGGCTCCAGGTACTTGTCCTTGTCCTCGTCCTTCGCCTTGCGGAACTGGTCCACCAGCTTCATCAGGATGTCGCTCTTGGAGAAGAATTCCTTCTCGGCCTTGAACTCTATGTTCAGCCTCTCCTGCACCTCAAGCTTGTTCTCGCGCACGGTGTACATGTTTATGTCATCCTGGGCCACGCCAAAGTTCGGGGACTGCGGGTCACTGGTAGAACCTGCGGCGAGTATCTCGTTCGCAATGGCATGCCAGTTGTTCCACTTGGTCTCCTCGATGATTGCGGGAACAAGCTCGGCCTTTATGCGCTTCATGTCGCAGCGGTTGTCGAAGCTCTCGATGATTATTTTAAGCGTCTGGGCGACGGCATTCCTCTTCGCGTTGTCCTTTTCGGCCTTGGACAGCTTCTTGCTGTCATCGCCCTGTCCCAGACCAACCATGTTCAGAAGGTATTCCTTGCTCTTTGTCGCCTTGAGCACCCAGATGTGCTTCTTTGAAAGCGGCTGCAGGGCCTTTATGGCCATGTCCAGCTTCATGGACTTGATGCCGACCTTGCTGCCAAAGTTAATCGAAAGGTCATCGCCCTGCGCTGCCTTTATGAAACCGACACCCCATGACCTGTGGAAGACGAAGTTCCCCTTGTCAAAGGCTATGTGCTTCTCAAAGTCGTTTATGGCCTCGAACACGTCGCGGAAGGACTGGTTCAGGTTGGATTTCTTTATGTACTCCTCAACATTGCGGTTGGACGCATACTTGCTCTTGTAGCACTCCACGATGTCGGAGCGGTAGGACGCATCCTTCCTGTTTATGGCCAGCACCAGCTTGAGTATGTTGATGGCGACGTCCCAGTTCGCGGTATCCTTGTAATAGTCGTACAGCTCTATCAGGAGCGTCGCGGATTTGTCCTCGCTCACATTCTGGGCAATCTTCTTCTGGAGCATGAGGAAATAGTCTATTTCCTTAGGAATAAGCTTGACCAGCTTTGACCAGACAGCCTTTATCTTCTCCCAGTTTTTTGTCGCGCTGTCCGAAGCCGTGGCGATGTAGCGGAGGATGGCCCTCTTGTAATAGGTTATCTCGTCCTTCTCGTTCCCGTCATCCCGGTATTTCTCGGCAAGCTGCTGGGCCAGGTCGGCCTCGTCAAAGTCCAGCTGGACTATCTTCTTGTACTCATCCCAGAAACGGTCGTCATTGTTGTTCTTGTAGTATTCGGCACGCTTGCGGAGGGCGAAGATGTTCTCGGGCATCTCGTCCAGAATCTTGTCGCAGATGGCGTTGGCAATCTGCTCCTTGTGGTTCTTCTCGAATATATCTATGAGGCTTACAATCTCCTTGCTCTCATAGTTCTGCTCGCGGAGGCTGAGCATTCCCTTTATATAGAGGGCCGAAACGCTTTCCTTGGTCTTCTGAAGCTGATCGTCGCAGATGCCCATTATGGCTTCTTCCGCCGCCTCTTTGTGTGTCTTGTCAAGGATGTCCGAAAGCTCATTCAGATTGCCTACCGTAAAATTTCCGATCCCAGACCTTGTCCAAGTCTCTGCCTTCAGCATCTCGCGCACTGAATTCTCAAGTTCTTCTGACATACCGTTCTCCTTATATATTGCCCGTATAGAGCATATAAATATTCTTATCCAAAATCTTAATCTTCAGCAGCGCCTCTTGGATCTTCGCATTGTTCTCCTGCGCAAGCTCGCAATAGTCTATCAGCCAAAAATACATGTTGAGCAGCCTGGGCTTTATAAGCGAAAGATTGTTGTTCGGATCCTTCATCTCGTTCTCTTTCGCATAGATGTCCTGCTTGAGCCGGCCAATCTCCTGTGCCTTAAGCTTCCGCTTCACGTTGAAAACCCCGAAAAGCGTCCCGTACACGGGAATCCACTCCAAAAGCTCCGCACCAGACAGGCCCTTCTCCGTGACCAGCGCTATCAGCTTTCCGATCAGGGGAGATTCCAAAAACGCCAGGTCCACCTTCTGCGGATCCAGGAAGAAAGCCTCCCTGAACAAGACCTTGGAGGACTTGTCCTCGCCGCACAGGTCGTAGCAGTCCGCCATCTCGGCAATTATGTCCGCCCTGCCTTCCACCGTGGAATAGGCCTCCTGCAGATAGCCCAGGGCCGTCTCAAAATTCCCCAGCTGCTTGTAGCAGTAGCCGATCTTCCTGCATATCTCCGCATGGATCAGATTGTCGGCCTTGTCAAGGTCCTTGCCGTATTGTTCCAGCGCCGTGGAGAAAACCTTGCGCCTGAAGGCATACACCGTCTGCTCAAGGGGCTCTTCCTCGCGGTCAACCCGCAGGCGGAAGCGCTTCCAATGGTTCACAAGGCTCTCGCCCTGCTCAAAGGCGTCCAGGTCGGGAAGGCCCTCAATGGTATCCCTCCAGAAGGAACAGCAGCTTGCGGCGAAAACCAGGTCATGGTTCTCCAGGTCGTTCGTAAGAGCGTCCTCCAGCATAGCCTGGGCTTCTCGCAACTTTCCTTCGCCTATGAGGGCGTATGCGGACATAAGGGTGGACGCTGACCGAGTCTCCATGAATTTCATTATAACGATAGGAGTTATTTAGTCAATCAGCTTCAAGAGAAAAAGGGGATATATTTTTAATGATTTTTATATGAGTTGTCAATAGCTTTGCCGGTTTTTGCCGTTTTTTTCAATAAAAACAATCCGCAGAACAGGAAACAGGGGCGCAGGAGGCGGGAATAGCAGCCGCCTGCACAAAGGCAGCGGGCAAACCGCGTGGCCACGCCTTGTAACGCGCAGGGCCACGCCTTGAAACAAATTCCCTCTATATATAAAATGCTTGTGCTATGGTCTCAAAAGACAGGCGGAGCAAGGCGCGCGCAAAAAAGAAGGCCCTCAGGATACCCGGCGGAACCCTCTTCCTTTTCACGGGAACGGTGGTCATACTCTGCATACTCCTTCTCTTCATTAACGTCCTGTACGGCGGCGGCGTTGCCACACGCAGGCCGGAAAGAACGGTTGACATCGTACAGGACGCGGCCCAGCCGGGACCGGCCGCCCTGACCACGGCGGAAAAGCAGCAGGATACGGCCGCCCTGCAGACAGCGGAGGGCCAGCAGGCGGCAACGGCAAAGGAACCGCGGGCCGGAGAGGCAACCGCAGAAGAGCCGCCCATACAGATCCAGCTGCTAGAACGGCCCGATGACTTTGACATACCGGCGGCCAGCGGGCGGGCCAGAATCTCGTTCGTGATAGACGACGCCGGCTATGACCTTGACGCCCTGAGCCTTTACCTTGCAGTCCCCATGCCTCTTGCCATAGCCGTCCTGCCCAAGCTGGACATGAGCCGGGAAGCCGCCAGGATGGTCGTCTCGTCCGGCAAAGAGCTGATGCTGCACCAGCCCATGCAGGCGGAGAACCTGGGCCTGTGGCCCGGTCCCGGGGCCGTGGAGCCGGACATGACGCAGGAAGAGATACAGGCCCTCGTCAGCGGGAACCTGGAGGAGCTGGGGATCGGGGTCCGGGGCATGAACAACCACGAAGGCTCCCT
>CAMNGY010000077.1 GCA_946538795.1 uncultured Treponema sp. | reverse complement strand
AACAAGGATCTTAACTTTTATAAAGTACCTGTTCGGTTAATTGGACAGCAATGATGGAATAAGGTGCACATCAAAGTCACAGCCTTCGATTCAAGATTTCCCGATTACAACTGCAGAGCTTCTTGATTTTTTCAATAAAAACCGCGAGGTATATATTTATGGAACAGGAAGTCTCGCGAAAAAAGTGTTCTTTTATTATAACGAAAATATGCACAATTTAAAAGGGTTTATAGTTTCAAACTCTCCTTCATCCAGAAGCTTCTTAAACTATCCCGTCTTTTTGTTGTCCGAAATCAGAGATTACAATACAGCTATTTTCCTTGCACTCAATAAAAAGAATATGACAGAAGTCCTGCCCAATTTAATTAATTTTAGGAATACACTTTCGTTTTATCCTTTCTGTTAGGATAAATAGACTATTTTTAATGGATTTCCATGATATGAAGACTATCATACTGGCGGGAGGAAAGGGAACCCGCATACGAAGCGTCAGGAGCGACGTGCCCAAGCCGATGATAGAAATCCTCGGCAAGCCCATCCTGGAATACCAGCTTAAGAACCTGAAGGCATCCGGCCTGACGGACATAACGATAGGCGTGGGGTATCTTGGCGATGTAATCAAGAACTACTTTGGCGATGGAAGTCAGCTTGGGATCTCCGTGTCCTATTTTACTGAGACACAGCCTCTGGGAACCGCCGGGGCTCTTTTCAGGATGCTGGACGGCAGGGACCTGCGGTCTATCGCCACGGAAACCGTGCTGGACGACGACTTCCTGCTCCTGTGCGGGGACATACTGTTCGACGTGGACTTCGCCCCCTTCATCCGCTTCCACAGGGAAAGCGGGGCATGGGCGACACTGGCCGCCCACCCCAACTCGCACCCGCAGGACTCGTCCCTCCTGGTGACGGAAGGGGAAAATGGCGGCAGGGTCGTCCGCTGGGTCTCCAAGGAGGATGACCACACGGGATGCCGGAACCTCGTGAACGCGGGCATCCAGATAATCTCGCCTGCCCTGCTCCGGGAGACGCTTGCCCGCCTTGAGGCGTCGACTTCCGGGATTCCGGAAAAACTGGACCTGGACCGCGATGTGCTCAGGCCCGCCGTGCCAGGTGGGAAAATATTCGCCTATCATACGGCCGAATACATCAAGGACATGGGGACGCCGGAGCGCTACCATGAGGCAGAGGCCGACATCCGGAACGGAATTCCTGGGGCCTGCCGGTCACAGCGCAGAGATGACCCACACGGAATTATATAAAGACGTTGCATAATGCCTGCAAAAAAGCCTTTTCAGCAGGCACGACATAAACAACACAAAACATCGCTCAACAGAAAGGACACGTTATGATCATCACACGAACGCCGTTCAGGGTAAGCTTCGTCGGCGGGGGCAGCGACCTGCCGAGCTTCTACCGCAGGCACGAGGGGGCCGTGCTGTCCTCGTCCATCGGCAAATATATGTACGTCACCATACACCCCACGTTTGACAGGAAGGAGACCATCGTCAAATACAGCAGGACCGAGACCGTGCAGGACGTCCGGAGCCTGCGCCACCCCATTGCCAGGCAGCTTCTGCTGGACCACGGCATGGAGGGCGTTGAAGTCGTCAGCACGGCTGACGTGCCCTCCGGGACTGGACTGTCAACGTCCAGCGCCTACACGGTGGGGCTCATACACGCGCTGTACGCCTTCCAAGGGAAATACTGCTCGCAGGAGGAGATTGCGCGGGAGGCCTGCAGGCTCGAGATAGAGGAGCTGGGCGAACCGATCGGGAAGCAGGACCAGTATGGCACGGCAATCGGAGGACTGAAGGTGATCCGCTTTCTCCCGGACGACTCCGTCGAGGTTGAGCCCATCGCAATCAGCCGCGACGCAAGGAAGAGGCTGAACGAGAACCTCCTCCTGTTCTACACGGGGCTCACGCACAGCGCGGGGGAAATCCTTGAAGAGCAGGAACGGAATGTCGTCAGCGAGAAGGACAAGTTCGACTCGCTCGTCAGGATGACGGGGCTGGTGTACGACATGAGGGACGCGCTCGTGGCCGGGAGGCTGGACGACTTCGGCGCGATACTCGACGAGAACTGGCGGCTCAAGCGGAGCCTCACGCCGCACATCTCGAACGACCTCATCGACAGGTATTACGACATCGCCATGAAGAGCGGCGCGCTCGGCGGCAAGCTTCTGGGGGCGGGCGGCGGAGGCTTCCTCCTGTTCTACTGCCCGCTTGAGAAGCAGGCGAGGCTCAGGGCGGCGTTGAGCGACCTAATGCCGCTCCCCTTCGACCTGGAGGGCAGCGGCACCAAGGTCGTGTACGTAGGAAACAAGGACTGGTAGTACAAGACAGATACGATAAGCTCGTTGCATAATTGATTATAAATGACATCTGCGAGATGATAAAAATAACAGGAGATTGGGAAATTATGGGAAAGAAAGTATTGATTACCGGAATAACCGGATTCGCAGGAAGCCATCTTATGGATTACATCCTTGCAAACACGGACTATGAGGTGTACGGAATCAAAAGGGTAAATTCAAACCTCAGGAATGTAAATCATGCCTTGGGAAAGATCACCTTGTTTGATGCAGACCTGACGGATGAAACGAGCCTCATAAAGGTTCTTCAGAAAGTGAAACCGGATCAAATTTATCATCTGGGAGCACTAAGCTGGGTGACCCCGTCATGGGATATGCCGGCCGCATATATGCAGACGAATGCGATAGGGACAATAAACCTGTTCGAAGCGATGCGGGTGACGGAATGCAAGGCGAGGGTACTGACGAGTGCAACCCCAGAAGAATTTGGCGACGTACCACCGGAAATGATTCCGATTACGGAGGAGACACGTATAAAGCCTATAAACCCGTATGCCGCAAGCAAAGTTGCGCAGGATATGGTGTGCATAACATACCATGCCAGTTACGGCTTCGATATTGTGAGGACTAGGGCTTTCAATCATGAGGGAAGCCGTCGCTACATACACGGGGCCATTGCCTCATTTGCATATCAGATAGCACGGATAGAAAAGGGATTGCAAGAGCCGGTCATAAAGGTTGGTAACTTGAATGCGACCCGAAATTTCACGGATGTAAGGGATACAGTGCGGGCCTATTTCATGGCAATGGAGAAAGGAATCTCCGGGGAGCTCTATCTTATCGGCTCGGATCAGATACACACCATGAAGGATGTGTTGGATATGCTGATCTCGTTGTCAACCAGGGCAAAAGACATCCGCGTGGAGGTGGATCCTGCCCGCGTACGGCCGACGGAGCTCATGACATTCATAGGTGACTTCACCAAGTTCAAGAAACTGACAGGCTGGGAACTGAAGTATAAACTGGACGAAACTTTGAAGGATGTCTTGGATTACTGGCGGAATTTTATAAACAAAGACATGTATTGATTCTTTTGCGGCGGTGCGATCTTCGTTTTTTGCATCGTCGCGAATATTTTGGACTTGAAAAAATGCGTATATTGGTAACAGGTTCTTCGGGATTTATAGGAACTGGAATAGTCAGGATGCTCAGGGATGACGCTGGGTGCGAGGTTTTCGCCTTATCACGGAAAAGAAGAGAGGAGACTGGTGTAAAATCAGTCGAGGCCGATATTCTTGATTCCGACAAAATAAATTCCCTGTTTGAGGAGTTCCGTTTTGATGCCGTGGTACACCTTGCGGCAATAACTGCTCACAAGGATATTGTTGACAATAAATTCCAGACGTTTGACATCAATCTGAGGGGAACAGAAAATCTGCTGAAGGCTTTCAACAAATATTGTGATTCATCAGTATTCTTCTATGCCTCGACAGGGAAAGTGTACGGCAACACGGATGAAATGCCTATATCGGAATCAGCCCTGGTAAGACCGATGAACGTTCTTGGAAAGACAAAGCGGATAACGGAAGAGGTCATTGAGTTTTATGCACAACCATACAACAGGTATATCATTGGAAGGATATTCAATGTGTATGGGGAGTACCAGAAAGCAAATTTCATTGTGCCGACAATTCTGAGCCAAATCAGGAACGAATATATCAAACTGGGGAACATTACAGACAAGCGGGATTATCTCTATATTGAAGACTTATTAAAGGCGATAAAAGCGTGTATTATACAAAAAGACAAATTTTCCCCTGTCGACTATGTGAATATTGGAAGCGGGATTCCAATAAGCGTAGGTGATATTCTTAGTGAAATTGAGGATATCATTGGTCGGAAGATAGAAGTTCAGGTTGACACATCAAGGTTTAGGAACGATGAAACTTCAATAGAATTCTGCAAGAATGAAAAGTTGATGGACCTGACCGGCTGGAAACCGCAGGTGTCACTCAAAGAGGGGTTAAGACGTGTGATTGACTGGTATGAGTTGTGCAATACACAATCTAACCTGTAAAAAATGAACTGCGCATTGGAGGATAGTATATGATGGATTATACAGATGCAATAAAAGATTATATCGAGCTTGAGAAAATGACTTTTGATAGGCTCGATGTAAATGCAATCAACGAGGCGATGAACCTCATCATGCAGGCCTACGAGGGCAGGCACACGATTTACATCTTCGGGAACGGGGGTAGCTCGGCAACGGCAAGCCACTGGCAGAACGACTTCAACAAGGGAATCAGCGAGTACGTTGACAACAAGTTCCGTTTCCAGTGCCTGAACGACAATGTGGCGACAGTCATGGCAATAGCGAACGACATCGGCTTCGAGGAGGTCTTCCGCTTCCAGCTCAGGGGCAAGCTTGAGGAGGGCGACATCGTGGTGGCCATATCCGGCAGCGGGAATTCTAAAAACGTGCTCAATGCCGTAGAGTATGCCAAGGAATGCGGGAACAAGGTCATAGGCATGACGGGCTACGACGGGGGGCGGCTCAAGGCACTGAGCGACGTGTCGCTCCATGTCCCCGTGATGAGCATGCAGACCACGGAGGACATACACATGGTCTTTGACCACCTAATCATGAGCATCTTCTACAAGACGCTCTGCGGGAAAGAGCATTTGAGGGGGTAATAAGGAAGTTTTCCATTTTATTGACCATATTCGATAAATGTCGATAGGTTGAAACAATTAAATAAGAAAGGAAAATATATGAAAAAACTCGTTAGTGTCATCATGCCTGTTTGCAACTGTGGAAAATACACACAGAATGCTGTAGATAGTATTCTGAATCAGACATATAAGGAAATAGAGCTTATAGTTGTTGATAGCTCAGACAATGAAGAAACGCTTCAAATCCTACATTCTTATGGTGACAAAATAAAGCTATTCCATACAAGCAGGAATGGTATAGCAAATGCTTTAAACTTTGGCTTAGAAAAGGCTACTGGTGAATATATCGCCCGCATGGATGCAGATGATATTTCATTGCCCAAAAGAATAGAAATGCAAGTCAATTATTTGGAAAACCATCCTGAGGTCGGTCTATTAAGCACGGATACACGTTTAATTGATGAAAATAACAACTTTATTAATCTGGCAAAAGAAATAAGGTATTCAGATTCGGAAATAAAAGCACGTCTTATCTTTGGAAATTGTATAGTTCATCCGACGGTGATGTTCCGTGAGAAACTCGTGAGAGATGGCTGGCGTTATGACAGTAGCTTTTTTGCGGAAGATTTTGATTTATGGACACGGATGGCTGCTAAAGGAATCGTTTTTGCTTCCCTTCCTGAAAAACTTCTGTGGTATAGGCAATATGACAACAATTCATCTGCCAACTATGACAAGGTAATCCCATCCGTGAATAAAAGTGGACTGTCATACGTTGAAGAATTCTTCCATCTAGAACACGGTAAATTTTGTCTGGAAAACTTTACAAGATCTTATTATAATTTTCCTGCGCATATTCTTCCAGAAGTTTTTTTAGATGAACATTTATTGTTACTAAATACAATCTATGAACAGAATAAAAAACTAAAAAAAATATCTGAAAAGCATTTGATAAAAGAGTTGAACGATCGTTGGAATTGGGTGTATTGGTATTGTATAAGACCGTATATATCCTTCATAAAAGATGATAGTATATTGATTAATCTATCTGGTTCGCCTACAGAAGTATATTTTTTTGAAAATCTGAAAAAAAACTGTGGCACATCTGATGTCAATTTGATACGAAAAAAAATCTGTACTTCTGTAAAAAAAGCAAGAACTATGTATAACACGTTTTTTAATTCATCATCCCGTATTATAATTTATGGTCTTGGCATTCGTGGTGAAAAACTTCTGACACAAATCACAGAGGGGAATGCCGCAAAAAAAATAAACTGTAATATCATAGCTGTAGCAGACAAAGAAAAAAAGACTTGTACAATATGCGGACATCAATACACGACAGTTTCTCCAAAAGAAATATTGAATCTTAATTTTGACGGTGTTATTGTTTCATCTCAAAAGTACTATAAGGAGATAAGAGAAGATTTGATAAAAATTGGCATAATGGCAGATAAAATTTTTGCTGTCGGCGCATTTCCTCTCTAGATTGTTGTTTTGAAGTTGTGTTTATGAAAAAATTGGTAAGCATTATCATACCAGTATATAATGACGAAAAGTATATAAGGTGTTCTATTGATAGCATATTGAACCAAAGTTACAAAAATATACAGCTCATTATCATTGACAGTTCTGATGACGGGATGACTTCAGACATACTGCATTCTTATTCTGATAGTCGTATTTGCTATTTTTTTCAAGATAAGGCCGGTATAGCAAATGCTCTCAACTTTGGTCTTGAAAAAGCAACGGGTGATTATATTGCCCGTATGGATGCGGATGACATTTCATTGCCGAGTAGAATCGAAAAACAGATAAATTTTATGGAATTGCACTCTGAAATTTCAATTCTCGGAACTGGAGTTGATGTGATCGATAAGGATGGAAACGTTGTAATTAAGAGCGCAATAAATTACCAC
>CAMNGY010000076.1 GCA_946538795.1 uncultured Treponema sp. | reverse complement strand
ACAAGCTCAGCAAGGCGGCGGGGCTTGCACCGGTTTACGCCGTGGACGGCGAGACCGATTTCGGGAAATGGAATTACACCCCGCACAGGGGGGAGCGCATCTCCGGCCGAATCTCCCAGGACCTGAACGCGTCCGGCTTCCGCCTGCCGACGGGCGAGGAATGGGAATACGCCGCCAGGGGCGGACAGGACCAGCTTTTCGCGGGAAGCGACAGCCTTGACGAGGTGGGCTGGTATCTCAGCAACAGCGGAGGCAGGCCCCACCCCGTGGCCGGAAAGAAAGCCAACGGATACGGGCTTTATGACATGAGCGGCAACGTATGGGAGTGGGTCTGGGATCGCTATGAGCATGGCAACAGCGAGCGCTATTACCGGGGCGGCAGCTGGTACTACGGCACCAATTACAGCAGGGTCACGAGCAGCTGGTACTACTTCCCCTACTACCGGGGAGATTTCATCGGTCTCCGCCTCCTGTGCCCCGCCGCAGGCAGATAGGCCCCCAAAGAGCGATTGCAACAATCGGATATCTTCTATATAATGCCTTTTTATGGAAAAAAAGCTGGATGAAAAGCTGATAGAAGGCTACAAGTCATTTCTGGACAACGGCAAGACGGAGCGCGAATGCTGCGCCAGGATCATAGAGGACGCAAAAAACGCCGGTTACAAGGACATACGGGACTGCGAGTCCCTCAAGGCGGGGGACAAGGTTTTCGTAAGCAAGTTCGGCAAAGCGGTCGCCCTGTTCAACGTGGGGACCGGCAGCATAGAGGACGGGCTTAACATACTGGGCGCGCATATAGACTCGCCGCGCCTGGACGTGAAGCAGAACCCCCTTTACGAGAAGGACTTCCTCGTCTACCTGAACACGCATTATTATGGCGGCATCAAGAAATACCAGTGGCTGACCCTGCCGCTCGCACTGCACGGCGTGGTCTGCAAGAAGGACGGAACGACCGTCACGGTCCGCCTGGGCGAGGACGAGGCAGACCCCGTTTTCGTCATAAGCGACATCCTGCCCCATCTGGCACAGAAGCAGATGAAGGAGTCCGCCGCAGATTTCGTCAGCGGAGAGAGCCTGGACCTCATTCTGGGCAGCGGAACTCCCCCCAAGGACGACGGGACCGGAGAAGACAAGGACAAGGACAAGAAGGATGAGAAGGACAAGGCTAAGAAAGCCGTCCTAAAAATCCTGAAGGAAAAATACGGCATTGAAGAGGCGGACTTCGGCTCGGCCGAGCTGGAGGTCGTCCCCGCAGGCAAGGCCCGCGACCTTGGGCTGGACCGCTCCCTTATCCTGGCCTACGGTCAGGACGACCGCTCCTGCGCCTATACGTCGGCCGCCGCCTTGCTGGCCGCCAGCGCAGGAAGCAGGACAAACTGCTGCCTCTGCGTGGACAAGGAGGAGATCGGTTCGGTCGGGGCTACGGGCATGGAAAGCCACTTCTTTGAGAACGCCGTCGCCGAGCTTGTTGCCCGTCTGGGCACCTACTCGGAGCTGACCGTCCGCCGCTGCCTCAACAATTCCTATATGCTGTCCAGCGACGTGAACGCCGCCTACGACCCTCAGAACGGCGACCTCTACGACCGCGACAACGCTTCCTTCCTGGGGGGCGGAATAGTGTTCAACAAATACACCGGCAGCAGGGGCAAATACAGCGCAAGCGATGCGATGCCCGAATTCATAGCGAAACTGCGAGGGCTGCTTGACGGCAAGGGAATCCGTTACCAGATGGCGGAACTTGGCAAGGTGGATCAGGGCGGAGGAGGCACGATCGCTTACCTGGCCGCCAAATACGGCATGTACGTGCTCGACGCGGGAGTTGCCGTCCTGAGCATGCACGCCCCCTGGGAAATCACGTCCAAGGAAGACATATCCCAGGCATTCGAAGCCTACAAGGCATTCCTTACGCTGGCATAGGAGGAATTTATGACGAGAGAGGAAGTTTTCGGGAAGCTCAACGAGATTTTCCGCGACATATTCGACGATGATTCAATAAGCCTGGCCGACTCCACGACGGCTTCCGACGTGGAGGGCTGGGACAGCCTCATGCACATAAGCCTCATAAACGCCGTGCAGGACGAATTCGGAATGAAATTCGCCATGAAGGACGTGACGGGAATGAAAAACGTGGGGCAGATGGTTGACCTGATTCTCGCCGCAAAGGGCTAGGATGCTTTTCAATTCCGCCGCCTACTGGGTTTTCTTTCCGCTTGTCTGCCTGGGATATGCCGCATGTTCCTCGCTGATCAGGCGGAACAGCGTGACGCGCCTCTTCCTGCTCGCGGCAAGCCTTTTCTTCTACGCCTGCTGGAACCCTGCATACCTGTCGCTCATACTGCTTTCGGTCTGCATCACCTACTGTGCGGGATTGGGCATGGAGAAATACCCCGGCAAAAAGCGCCTGATTCTGGTCCTTTCGCTCGCCAGCAACCTGGCAATCCTCTTCTTCTTCAAATACTACAACTGGTTCGCGCAATCGGTGAACGCGACCGCTGCCTTCTTCGGGGGCAGTTCCCGAACGCTCGGCCTGTCCTCGCTCGCCCTGCCGGTCGGAATCTCCTTCTACACCTTCCAGGCACTGGGCTACTCAATAGACGTATACCGGGGAACGGTCCGCGCCGAACGGAACTTCATCACATACGCCCTGTTCGTCACCTTCTTCCCCCAGCTTGTAGCCGGTCCCATAGAACGGACGGAGAACCTTTTGCCCCAGTTCAAATGCGACAACGGCTTTGACTATGGGCGCATCACGGGAGGACTGAAGCTAGCCGCCTGGGGCATGTTCATGAAGGCAATCATTGCCGACAGCCTGGCCCCCTACGTGAACGGCATTTACGGCAACCTGGGCAGTGCGACGGGCTGCTCGGTCGCGCTGGCGACTTTCTTTTTTGCCGTGCAGGTGTACGCTGACTTTGCCGGCTATTCGAACATAGCGATCGGATGCGCAGAAGTGCTCGGCTTCCGCCTGATGAAAAACTTCAACCATCCTTATTTCTCAGCCTCCGTGCCGGAGTTCTGGAGAAGATGGCACATAAGCCTTGGCTCATGGTTCCGCGATTACCTCTACTATCCGGCAGGCTTCTCCGCATGGAACAAAAAGCTCTGCGCTCCCTTCTGCGGCAAAAGCAGGCGCACTCTTTCCAAGGCGACAGGTTACGTCGCCCTTGCCGTCGTCTGGCTTTCTACCGGCCTATGGCACGGGGCGGCATGGCATTTCGTCGCATGGGGAGCAGTATACGGGGCATACATCATAACCTCCATCTCCACGGAAAAAACACGCTCACGGCTCAGGACCAGGCTGGGACTTGAGAAAGACGGGCAGGTCATACGGCCCTGGCATTACGTTCAGATACTCATCACATTTGCCCTGGTCAACATAGGCTATGTCTTTTTCCGCGCGGACAGCATTGCCGATGCTGGGCTGGCATTCAGCAAGCTCCTCTCCATGCCGTCAGAGCTTGCATCAGGCATCGCCTCTGCCGGAAGCACAGGACTCGCAGGCACGATCCGCAATCTTTTCCTCCTGCATGAAAACATCAGCGGCTTCGGCTTCAAATTCGCGCTGAGGGCAATGCTCCTTTGCGCCATGCTGTTCGCCGCGTCGTTCGTCTCGCGCCGGGAAGACGGAAGGAAAATCCTGGCCCGCTTCCCGCTGGCAGTCCGCTGGTCCTGCTATTACGCCCTTGCTTTCGTCATAGCGCTCTCGCTTCTTATGACGCATGAGGCCGTGCAGTTCATCTACTTTCAGTTCTAGCAGGAGGCCGCGCAGCACTGTATGGAAGGACAGAATATGACCAAACGTCTTTTTTTCACAAAACTTGCGGCTTTGTTCATTCCGCTTGCCCTTGCCTTTATCCTTCCCCCGCTCCTTGTGGATCCCTTCAACGTATTCCACCGGAAGGCTGTCAGACGCAACGGCGTAACTCCGAACGAGAATTTCATCAAGACCTCCTACATACTGGACAACAAGGACAAGTTTGACTCCTTTGCGTTCGGGTCTTCCCGCATGGGCGCGCTGCATGTGGAGAACATAGAAGGCTACAGGACATACAACATGAACTACTCGTTCGGCATACCTCAGGAACACCTGGACAACATCAGGACTTTCCTGCAGGCGGGCGTCAAAATCAGGATGATTCTGATAAACATAGATGAGGTATGCTGCGCGATTGACTGGAAATGGCATGCTGACGATCCGATGCACAGGCCATATCCTGCTGACGGTGACTTTCTTTCCTTCTATTCGCTGTACATGAAACCGGAGATAGTACTGCAGTCATTGCCAATCATCATGAAAAACAAGCAGGATGACGAGGCGGAGTGGCGGCGGAACTTCTATGAGACCGGCTGGTGGGCCGGCTACGACCTGGACACCGGCTTCAAGCCCGTGAATGCGGATGACGATCCAGTTGACACGGACCAGCAGTACTACTTCTATTTTGATGCGCTCAACGCGCTGAAGGAAATAGCGTCGTTGTGCGAGGAAAACGGCATAAAGCTGATTGTCTTCTCAAGCCCCTTGTTCTCCGGCCAGTACCGGCTTTCGGTCCGGGCAGGCTACCTGGACTTTCTGGAAAGGCTTGCTTCCGTCACGCCGTACTACAACTTTTCCTGCATAAACGCCATCACGACGGACAGCTCCAACTACCTTGATCCCAGCCACTACAAGGCCCAGGTAGGCGACATGATACTGGACCGCATCTTTTGCGAGGACAAATCCGCGCACAAGGCCGATATGTTCGGCGAGTACGTGAATGCGGACAACGTGGGCCAGGTGCTGGCCGCCCTCCGGGAACAGCTGGGGATGCAGCCCTAGCAGGCGGCCTCACGCCGCAGTCCGGGCGGGCAGATGGAGGTGCATCCCGTTGGGGCCGGCTGAGGAACTGCCCTAAGGGGATGCGGTGCGCCCTAGCCCTCGTATACCTTCCTTCCCGCATGGAAAGTTGCCGTCACCATGCCGGTCAGCTCCTCACCTTCCCAGGGGGTATATTTCCCCTTGCTCCGGAAGCCCGCCCCCTGTACCGTCCAGCACCGCTCCGTATCAACAACCGCAAGGTCCGCGCGGCAGCCTGCCTGTAAAAGCCCCCTGTCGCCCAGCGAAAGCAGGCGGGCAGGCGCGGCCGACATGCGGGCAGAGAGCGTGCGCAGGTCCATGCCGCTGTCCAGCACGAGGTTCGTGTAGCACACCGCAAAAGCTGTTTCCAGGCCTGAGAATCCGGGGCTGCCGTTCTTCTTGTCCACGGCCGTGTGCGGAGCGTGGTCGGTCGCAATCACGTCGGCATCCCCGCTTATCAGGGCCTCTATAAGGACCTGACGATCCTCCTCCGCGCGGAGGGGCGGGTTCACGATGTTCAGGATGCCGGGAAGCCCCTCCCCGGTAAGTCCTATGTGATGAGGCGTCACCTCCAGGCTCAGGTTCTGACCGGCTTTCTTTGCCCTCAGCGCCGTTTCAAGGCAGTGTGCCGTACTCACGTGGCAGAGGTGCAGGTGGCAGCCTGCCGCTGCCGCAAGCCGTATGTTCCTGTCGGTCGCCGTGTCTTCGGCAAGGCGGAGCAGTTCATCGGCCCTGGAAAGCAGCCTCGCCGCATCTTCCTTATTGCCTTTCCCCAGTTCCTCAAGCGCGGCCGCGCGGATGGGACGGGCGGCGGCGGCGAGGAAAGGATCCTCACAGTGGCAGGAAACGACTATGCCCCTGCGTGCTGCGGCCTTCATGGCCTCCAGCATGACCGCGCTGTCCTTTACCTCGTGCCCGTCTTCCGTTATGAGGGGGACACTGCTCCTGTCCAGACCTTCCAGATGCGATATGTCCGTTCCGCCAAAATCCCTCGTAATGCTGACGGACTGGAACAGCTCCGCCAGTCCTATTTCCGCCCCCCGCCTGTTGTTGGACAGCGCGGCTTCCTGCGAGGAGATGACGGGGCTGGTGTTGGGCATGAGGACGAGCGTCCCGAACCCGCCCGCCGCCGCCGCCCGCGACCCGCTGTCAAGGTCCTCCTTCTGCGTCAGGCCGGGGTCCCGGAAGTGGGCGTGCATGTCGATGAAGGCCGGCATGACCACCTGACCCCGCGCGTCGTACAGCTCCAGTCCGCAGGAAGCCGCGCCCCCGCCAGCCCCGTCCACGAGCCGGGCGGCTTCCATGCCGTCAAGAACCCGCTCTATCTTCCCGTCCGCTATGAGAAGCGCTGAGCCTTCCCTGTCGGTCATTTCGTCTATAAGACGTGCGTTATATATCAGCAGCTTGCGATCCATGATGCGATGTTACCACAATTGTGACGGAAGGACAATCAAGCGATATCAGGAAGCCCGTGTTTCCGTACTGCCTGCGCCCGTGTCTTTAGGCGCCGTGTCCGTGTCTTTAGATGGCCCGCACCCGCACTGCCTGCGCCCGCACTGCCCCCTTCCGCACAACCTCCGCCCATTTCCATTTCCATTGCCATATCCTTAGCATTTCGCTATAATTTCCGGCGACTATGCAGATACGACTGGAACATTTGAGCAAGACATATCTTGCCGGGAAAGAAAAGATAGAGGCGGTGAAGGACAACTGCCTGACCATCCCCGAAAACAAGATATTCGGCATAATCGGAAAGAGCGGGGCCGGGAAATCCTCCTTGGTCCGCCTCATAAGCTTGCTGGAGCTTCCCGACAGCGGGGCCGTCTATTACGATGACAGGCGGGTGGACAACCTGGACAAGGCCGCCCTGATCCAGCAGCGCCGCAAAATCGGGATGATCTTCCAGAATTTCAATCTCTTCTCATCCAGGACGGCCGGAAAGAACGTAGCCTATCCCCTTGAGATATGCGGTATGGACAAGGCTGAGACAGCTTCCCGCGTCAAAGAGATGCTGGCCCTCGTGGGACTGGAGGACAGGGAGGACGCTCCCATAAGCACGCTTTCAGGCGGGCAGAAGCAGAGGGTCGCCATTGCCCGCGCTCTTGCCCCAAAGCCAGACGTCCTGTTCTGCGACGAGGCGACCAGCGCACTTGATCCGCAAACTACCCGCAGCATCCTTGCCCTCATCCGAGAGATTCAGGCGAAGATGAAGCT
>CAMNGY010000075.1 GCA_946538795.1 uncultured Treponema sp. | reverse complement strand
CGGGCCAGCTTCGGCGGAAAAGAATTCTATGCCGCCACCGTTGATGACGGACTGCTCCATTCCGTAAGCGGCCAGGACAGCACGCATATCATGCGCCTGGCCAATGCAGCCCTCGCGGACCTGGAAGCCCCCATAAAGCAAGCAATATCCCTGTACGGGGAAAGCCGCATAGGGACATGCGTGGGAGGCTGCGACAACGGAAGCGAGCTTTCCATACAGGCGCACAAAAGCTATGCGAAAAACGGCCGCTTTCCTGACGGCTACAGGCTGGACATGCAGTCAGCATGGGGCATGGCATCCTACGTAAAAGAACGCTTTGGACTGACCGGACCTTCCACGGCCAGCGCGACGGCATGCTCCTCAAGCGCAACGGCAACGATAAAGGCGGCCCAGCTCATACGGGCAGGAATATGCGACGCGATGATCGTAGGCGGGGCGGACATCGTCTCCGACCTGGAGCTGCTTGGCTTTGACTCAATGGAATGTGTTTCCGGCAGCCCCAGCAATCCGTTCAGCGCAAACAGGTCAGGCATAACGCTCGGGGAGGCGGCAGTATTCTTCATCCTTTCAAAAGACCCCATCAGTTCCGCAGGCCCCCGCATAACCCTCGCAGGATATGGCGAGACTGCCGACGCGTTCCACATGACATCTCCCGACCCCAGCGCGGCGGGAGCAATAGGCGCAATGCGGCAGGCCCTTGAAAAAGCCGGGATAGCTGCCGGCCAAGTGGACTACGTAAACCTGCACGGGACAGGAACCCGGCATGGGGACGCAATGGAAGCCCTGGCCGTGTCCACCGTATTCGGAAACGCAACCCCATGCAGCGCGACTAAATCCATCACGGGGCATACCCTGGGGGCAGCGGGCGCGCTTGCGCTGGCAATATGCCATGCGACACTCGTCAGGAACATGGACGGCGAATCATGCTGCCTGCCGGCACAGGCATGGGACGGAATATACGACGACAACCTGCCACGGATACATATAGTGGGAGCGGAAAATGCCCGCTCCGGGAAAAAGAAAGTGAGCTATTGCATGTGCAACTCATTCGGATTCGGAGGGGCAAACACAGCCCTCCTGCTGCACCTGGAGGAACATGATGATTGACGGCGGCACGTCTTTGCCCCAGCTTATAACAGGAGAACAGCTCCTTTCCCTTGTACCCCACAGGGGAAAGATGTTCCTGCTCAGCCGGATTACGGCCCACAACGCCAGCGAGAACAGCGTCACCGCAGAATATGACGTTTCCAAATCATGCATTCTTTATGACAAGGAGCTTGGCGGAATTCCCTGCTGGGCAAGCTTTGAGATAATGGCACAAGGCATCTCTGCCCTGTCTACGATACAGCAAATTTCCTGCGGGAAGTCCGACAAGGCATACCCCGGTGTCATACTAAGCGTAAGCGGCTTCTGCGCAAGCCAGGAGAAGTTAAAAGCCGGTTCCACTGCGGAAATAAAAGTCCGGGAGAATTTCAGGGACGGCACCGTGTGCCGCTATGACTGCGAGCTGTATGAAAAAGGAAAGCCTGGACCTGTGGCAACGACCGCAATCACCGTGATGGGCATTCCGGACATAGATTCATTCTTCAAGATTCGGGGAGGCATCTGATGCAGGAAAACGAAAAAAGCCAAAAAAAGATACTGGTCACAGGAGCCGGCAGCGGGATAGGCAGGGCCATAGCCATTGCGGCCGCAAAAGCCGGATACTACGTCATCGTGCATTACGGGCACAGGCAGGAGCGGGCGCAGGAAACGCTGGAAATGCTGCAGGCCGCTGGCGGACAGGGCGAGCTGGTGCAATTTGATGTGGGCGACAGGCAGGGATGCAAAACAGCCCTGGACAAAATCAGCGAAAAATACGGCGCGTTGTGGGGAGTGGTAAGCAACGCCGGCGTCTCAAAGGATGACACCTTTCCCGCGCTGAGCGGGGAGGACTGGGACCGCGTTGTGCACACAAACCTGGACAGCTTCTACAACGTGCTGCAGCCGCTCATCATGCCCATGTGCAGGAAAAAGCGGGGACGAATAATCGTAATCTCATCCGTAAGCGGAATCACCGGCAACAGGGGGCAGACAAACTACTCCGCGTCCAAGGCCGGACTCATCGGAGCCGCAAAGGCACTGGCAGTGGAACTTGCAAGCAGGAGCATCACGGTAAACGCCATCGCTCCCGGAATAATAGAAACGGAGATGATAAAAGACGCCCCGCTTGAAGCAATCCTGCAGGCTGTTCCCATGAAGAGGACCGGAAAGCCCGAGGAAGTCGCGGCCCTGGCAGTATTCCTCTTGTCCGAAGATGCCGGTTACATAACGCGGCAGGTCATATCTGTAAACGGGGGAATAATATGAGCCAGAATTTCAGACGTCACGACGGAAGACGGCGCGTCGTCATAACCGGCGGGGGTATGCTGAGCGCACTTGGAGACGACCAGGAAGAAGCGTTCAAGACGCTGAAGGCAGGAAAGAACTGCATAAAGTACATGAAGAGCTGGGACAAATACCTGCGGGTAAACACAAGGCTCGCCTGTCCCTATGAGAAAGAACTTCCTTCCTACCCCCGCAAGAAAATACGGGGCATGGGACGGGTGGCCCATCTGGCCCTTGTAGCCACTGAACGGGCGCTTGACATGGCCGGGCTGAAAAATGCTGACGGAGAAGTATGCGAGGAGATGCATAACGGCCGGGCAGGAGTTGCCTACGGATCCTGCATGGGAAGCATGGATGCCATAATTGAGCTGTATTCAATAGACCTGGACAACTCAACGAGCAAAATAAATTCCCAGACATACATAAAGTCCATGCCCCAGACCTGCCTGTGCAACCTGAGCGTGTTCTACGGGCTGAAGGGCAGGATGATATCCACCAACACGGCATGCACTTCCGGAAGCCAGGCCATAGGCTACGCATACGAAAGCATAGCGGCGGGCCAGCAGGACATCATGATTGCGGGAGGGGCGGAAGAGCTTGTCGCGCCGGATGCAGGAGTGTTCGATGCCCTGGGGGCGGCGGCGATACTGAACGAGGAGCCGGGTAAAGAACCTAAACCCTTTGACAAGAAGAGAGACGGACTTGTCGTCGGAGAAGGAGCCGCCAGCCTGATACTGGAAGACATGGAACACGCCGTAAACAGGGGAGCCTGCATCTATGCGGAAGTAGCAGGCTTCGGAACAAACGCCGACGGAACCCACATCACGGCACCCAATGCACAGACTATGGCCAGGGCTATGACGCTCTCCATAGAGGATGCCGGCATATCCGCAAATGACATAGCTTACGTGAACGCGCACGGGACTTCCACCATCATGGGGGACATAGCGGAATCGGAAGCCACATACAAGGCATTCGGCAGGGCGGTTCCCATCAGCTCAACAAAAAGCTACATAGGGCATACCCTGGGGGCCTGCGGAAGCCTGGAGGCATGGCTTTCAATACAGATGATGCGTAAGGGCTGGTTCCACCCGACTCTGAACCTGACGGACGTTGACGAGCGCTGTGCACCGCTTGACTACATCATGGGACAGGGCCGGGATATAAAGGCAGAGTACATCATGTCCAACAACTTCGCATTCGGGGGTATAAACACGTCCCTGATTTTTAAGAACGTAAATCCCTAGGGCAGCTTCAACGGCCCGCATGAACTTTTCGCCTCTCGCTGACAAGCTTGCCAGCACAGAGGGCAAAGAGGGGGAAAGTTACCAAGAACGAGTGGAAAGTGATGAACACAGACAGCTGACAAATAAACAGCATCATGGGCAGAAGGAACAAGAGGGAAAGGTAAACAAACAAATCTTTTTTGCGGCAGCCCAGCATTTCGATGAGCGGAATGACAAGAAATATTTCAGTATAGGGCCGCACGATTCCCGGCAAAAGCAGGCAGGAAAGCGTAAGCAGCATAAGCTCCACCCACCTTTCCTTCGTGAGAAGGAACATGACCACGCTTGCCGCCAGATACACGGCATAGACGATAACATCCAGGACAGGAAAAAAGCCGCTGCCGGACGCCGCACCAAAACAAGAAAGAATACCCCATAACTGCCGTTTGAGCGAAATGTTGTGATGCTCAGTGAATGTACTGGTAAAGCCCGTGATGCTGCGGACCATGTTCGCAATCTCGGACAAGCCGCCTTCAAAGAATACCAGCATGACAGCAAACAGCAACGCAACCGTCAAAAGGCAGTATTTAAGCTCCTTCCACCTGCGCCCCTTTACCAGAAGGGCGGCATAAGCGATGGGATACAGCTTGGTCCCCACGGCAACGAACAGAGCCACAAGCCCCGCCACACGGACTGAAAGCTTTTCCGAAGAGAGCGAGCGGCAAAAAAAGAAGGCCGCACAGCAGGAAAAGAGAACGATGTTGCCGCGCATCAAAGAATACAAAAAAGGCGCGGAACAGCATACCGCGACAGTGAGAAGGATTTTCTCGGACTTTTTGCCTTCCGCAGAATCATAGCAAATCAGGCAGAACGGCATCACTGAAAAAAGGTAATACAACAAAGTCAGGTAGCTTCCCGCATCCGAATATGCAAGCTGAGTCCAGTCTCCGGCAAGCAATTCAGGAGGAGTCATGGAAGCGTAAATGCGGTAGATGAAAGTGGCGAGCGGGGGGTACATTCCCAGATGCGTCCTCTTGCCGGACAGGACCGAAACGTAATGGTCCCACAGGTTCACGGAATCCATATACCAGCCCGTCAAATCCGTGTCGATAATCATGAAAAGATTCTGCACGACAAAGACAAAGATGACAGCAGATGAAAAAAGTGCGACAATACCTTTCCCGCTTTTAAGATCCACAGACCGGCTGAAAAAAATTGCTGCAAGCGACAGGAACAGCTGGCAGCCAGCCCAGAGGAGTATTACATGGCTCCATTTTTCATGGCTCCGAAGCGTCCGGTGGACAAACAGGCGTTCGGCCGATGTGACAATGAACAACCTGACAGCCGGGAAAAAAAGCACAAGGGAAATCAGGGAAAGAATAATGCAGCATACAGAAAGCGGCTTGCAACACAGCCTCTTCAAGTCAGCTCTGGTCATGAAATGCAGTATAGCACAAAAAGCAATCCCTGTGTAGTGGTACAGATACAAGTCACGGCATCGGAAGATGGTCACTCCGAAAGTCCGGTACTTTTCATTTTGCGCTGAATATGTTAGATTGGAAATGCATTTCATGGCGGGAGAACACGTGGACAATGACAGACATAGACTTTGACTCGATCAACAGGGAGCTGGAAGAAAGCGCGGCAAAAAGGAATACGGAAGCTTCCGACTCCATGCCGTTTGACGTTGTTTTCCAGAAAATGCAAAAAAAAATCATACAGGACTACATTGACAAGGCGACCGAAAACAAGAAAATAGACTATTACTTTGACCTGGACAGCAAGGGTCTGAAGCTGTTCATGCGCCGCCTCATCCGCCGGATAAACAAGTTCCTGTTTTTCAAGAATTTCCAACGGCAGGCAGACTTCAACTCATACATATTGCAGCTGGATCAAATGCTCTACAAGTACAGCAAGACCTTAGAGGAAAAGCATGAAAACGACATGCAGAAAATACGTTCCCTCGAAGAAAGAATCCGCGTACTGGAGGAAAAACAATGAAAGCTCCTTTTCTCCGCAAAATCCGCATCGTGCAAATCTTGTCATCCTTAAAGTACGGGGACGGAATAGGGAACGACTGCATTGCCATATACAGGACACTCAAAGAAGCAGGCTACGACACGGCCATATTTGCAGGAAACATTGACGACCGTATTCTGGGACTCGGACTGCAGGATGTGAAGGACTTGGACAGCTACTCCGATAATGCGGACATACTCATATTCCATATAGGCCACAGGTGGGACTATATGCTGAAACTGAACAATCTGCACGGAAAGAAGATTCTCATCTGGCACAACATTACCCCCCCCCATCTGATTGAAGAATACGGGGATCTCGATTCCGTTTCGGGTTGCAAAAAAGGACTGGAACAAGTGCACGCCATACGCCATACGCCGGACCTTTGCCTCACATCTTCCAACTACAACAAACATGATTTGGAAAAACTCGGCTATACATGTCCCATTCACATCTTCCCTCACCTAGCCGAATTCAGCACGGAAACGGAAGAAGACTTTGACCAGGAACTTCTTTCCCGCTACTCTTGCGACGGATTCACAAACATACTTTTCGTAGGCCGCATAGTTCCAAACAAAAAACATCAGGACATCATCGCATCATTCCACCACTACCATCGGTTTATAAATTCCAAAAGCCGCCTTTTCATCGTAGGAGGAGGGGACGAAGATTCCGCCTACTGCAAGGTAATCAAAGCTTACCCCGAATTCCTCAGGCTTGATGACGTCGTTTTTACCGGCCATGTGAGCGACAGGCAGAAGGCATCCTATTACAAGCTGGCAGACGTGTTCCTGTGCATGAGCGAGCACGAAGGCTTCTGCGTCCCCCTGCTGGAAGCCATGCACTACAAAGTTCCAATCATCGCATGCGACTCTTCCGCTGTGACCGAGACCCTGGGCGGAGCCGGACTCATTGTACGAAACCGAAGCGTGTCCGTCGTGGCCGAAGCAATAGACCGCCTGGTGAAAGACAAAAAACTCAGGGACACATTGATTGCAAACGGCACGGAAAGGCTCACAGATTTTTCGGAGGAAAAGGTGAAGTCCTGCCTGCTGAAAGAAATCTCGGTGCTGGCGAACCCGGTCCCCCAGTGACTTGCGCCACGGCAGCGGCCACGACCGCGGCCATGGCCGACCCTTGACATTCTGACGGGTCAAGAGTAGTCTAGGTTCAGTGGCAACAACACGACATCCATATATTTGTAAGGAGAAAGACTGATGAGCAAATACGCTGGAACACAGACCGAGAAGAACCTTCTCGCCGCATTCGCCGGTGAGAGCCAGGCCCGCAACAAGTACACTTACTTCGCGTCCGTCGCGAAGAAAGAGGGCTACGAGCAGATCGCGGACATCTTCCTTCACACGGCCGACAACGAGAAGGAGCATGCCAAGATGTGGTTCAAGGAGCTGGAGGGCATAGGCGACACCAAGGCAAACCTTGCGGCCGCCGCTGACGGCGAGAACTTCGAGTGGACCGACATGTACGAGGGCTTTGCCAAGACCGCCGAGGA
>CAMNGY010000074.1 GCA_946538795.1 uncultured Treponema sp. | reverse complement strand
GGTAGCCGGGATTCCCCCGAAGAGCGGGGACACGATGTTCGCAATCCCCTGCCCTATGAGTTCGGTATTGGAGTCATGCTTTGCGCCCGTCATGCCGTCGGCGACGACCGCGCTCAGCAGGGACTCGATTGCGGCAAGCACCGCGATGGACACGGCCGTCGGGAAAAGATGCCTTATCGTGCCGAGCGAGAAGTCCGGCAGCTGGGGCTTGGGGAGCGTGTTCGGTATCGCAAAATGGGGTCTGCCGTCGGCAAAAGTTCCGATGGTGTCCGTCTTGAGGCCGAAGAATTTGTCGAGCAGGATTGCAGTGACGGTCGCGAGTATCAGGACGACAAAACTTCCGGGAATCTTCTTGATGAATTTTGACCAGATAAAAATGAACACAAGGCAGACAGCCGCCATGACAAAGGAATAGACGTTTATCGTGGAGGCGGACCTGATGTAGACGATGATTTTGGGCAGGAAATCGCCCGGCATCTTCGTATATTCCTCGCCCAGGATGCGCATGGGGACGGAAAAATCCGGGGAAAGCCCGAAGAAATCCCCGATCTGCCCGGCCGCAATGGTGACCGCTATTCCGGCGGTAAAGCCCGTGACGATGGTATAGGGTATGAACTTCACCAGCCCGCCCATCTTGAACGCGCCGAGCAGGATAAGGAGGATTCCGGCCATGACCGTTGCGGTCGCAAGACCGGACAGGCCGAACTGGGCGACGACGCCATACACGATGACCGCAAAAGCCCCGGTGGGGCCGCCAATCTGGACGGTGGAGCCTCCGAACGCAGAAATGCAGAAGCCTGCGATGATTGCAGTGAACAGGCCGGCCGCCGGGTTCACGCCGGAGGCGATGGCAAAGGCAATTGCCAGCGGGAGCGCGACAATGCCCACGATAAGACCCGCAATAAGGTCGGACACAAAAGTCCTTCCATTGTAGCCTTTCAAGGAAGTAATAAGCTGCGGTTTGAACATAATGGAAAAGTATGTACTTTTTTGCAATATTGTGCAATATACCTGGCAGGAATTCTGGTTAATTCTCCCTATGTCCGTGAAGCCGCACGCTGTGCGGCTTCATAAGCGACCGTGAGCTTTGGTGCTTGCACCCGCATTTCGCGAGCCGGCCAACAGCCGGCATATTCGTGAGCTTTGGTGCTTGCACCGCATGAGTATGCGAGCCGGCCCACGGCCGGCTCGTTGGCCAAGTGACGGCTCCCGTAGCCCTACAGTAACCCGTGAGCCGACCAAAGGTCGGCTCATAAGCGATGTGACGGCAAAGCCGTCACATCGCGGTATACCCACCATCTACGGGCAGGTTCACGCCGGTGACATAGCTGGACGCAGGGCTGGCCAGGAACACAGCCGCGCTGTCCAGCTCTCCCTCCTTACCGTACCGCTCAAGCGGAATCATTGTCCTGGCGTTCTGCTGGAAGAACTCGGAATCCAGCGTCTGACGGGTCAGGTCAGTATAGAAGTAACCAGGACAAATGGAGTTGACCGTTATGCCGTACTTGCCCCACTCTGCGGCGAGCGCGCGGGTCATGTTGACCACGCCGCCCTTTGCCGCATGGTAGGGGGCGGAACCTGCTATCTTGTTTCCCACTAGCCCGTACATCGAGGCTATGTTGATTATCCTTCCGTATTTTGCCGGAATCATCGCCTTCTTGGCGACAGAGCGGGCAACGCGGAAGCTGCCGAAGAGGTCTATGTTCATCTCGTTGTGAAACTGCTCGTCGGTTATGTCTTCCGCAGGAGCGACGGCTCCCGTTCCAGCATTGTTTATCAGGATGTCTATCCTTCCAAACTCCTTGAGGACCTCGTCCACGGATGCCTCCACCCTGGCCGTGTCCGTGATGTCGCAGGGAACAGCCAGAGTCCGCACACCGTAGGTTTCCGCAATTTCCTTTGCGACGGCCTCTATCTTTTCCTTGCGGCGGGCAATAGCCACTATGGCCGCCCCCTGGTTAGCAAGGGCCTTGGCCATCTGCACCCCAAGCCCGGCCGAGCATCCGGTCACTATGGCCACCTGTCCCTTCAAATCAAAATAAGACTTCATATCAGTTCCTCCTACATATTATGTTCGGTCATAAACGCTTCGGTCTCGGCACGGGACGGAAGGGCGGGAATGGCTCCGCGCCTGGTCACGCACAGGGAGGCGACCGCATTCGCGAATGATATGTCACGCTCTATCTCTTCCTGCGTAAACACGAAAGGCTGCTCGCGCCTGGTAATGCGGTACAGAAGTCCCCCGGTGAAGGAGTCTCCCGCTCCTGTCGTGTCAACGACTTTCACGGCGGGCACAGAAATCTGCCCGCTGAAGTTCATGCCGCCGGACCTTGCGGCATAATATACACCTTTTGCCCCCAGCGTAACAAGCACCAGGGACACTCCTTCCGCCATAATCTTAGCGGCACCTTCGGCATAGGAAAGCCCGCTGCCATACAGAAGGGACAGTTCCTCCTCGGAAACCTTGACCAAATCCGCAAGCGGCATCAGGCTTTTCATCTCCTCCACTGCATCAGGGCGTCCGCCCCAGAGGGCCGCACGATAGTTGGGATCATACGAGATGAATCCCCCAGCCTTCTTAACAATTGAGACCGCCTCCAGTTCCGCAGTCCGTGAAGGCTCATTCGTGAGCGACAAAGAACCCACATGCAGTATCATGCAGTCCTCCAGGATTTTCCTGTCCAGGTCATCCTTGGAAAGGCAGGTATCCGCGCCAGGGTTACGGCAGAACGAGAATGTCCGCTCCCCATTCTCATCCAGGCTCACGAATGCGAGCGTCGTATGCTGGGCACTGGTCCTCCTCATCCCGGACGTATCCACCCCTATCTCTTCAAGGACGCAGCGCACGTCGTCCCCAAAACTGTCACAGCCGGTCATGCCTATGAAAGCCCCACGGCCTCCCAGCTTGGCCACCGCACTGACGCAGTTGGCAGGTGCCCCGCCGGGGTTCTCCTCATACAGCTTCTTGCCATCAGCATTTTTCCCGGCAAAGGTGAAGTCTATAAGTATCTCACCGAGAGTGGCAACGTCATACCCCTTTTTCATAATTTTTTCCTCCGTCAAAACTACTTAGATATATTTTCCTTGAGCCACCTGACCTCGTAGCTTTTAAGCGACTGCGCCTGGTGGTTATCATAGCTGTTACCCGTCAAAAGGTCCGTGCTTGACTGGGACCATGCGTCTATATAGAAGTGCGAGCATGCCTCGGAGAAGTTTGCGACCACATGAATCGTCCCGCGCCTGAACGCGAAGACCCGGCTGTCCTGTGTATCGTAGAAGAACACGTCGTTTCCCCCAAGCAGAGGCTCCTTGCCCCGTATGGATATCAGCATCCTCAGGAACTCATTGAATTCCCTCTGGGAAGGATAGCGGAAGCCGGAGGCCTTGTCATCGACATTGCCGGGGGCCGTGTCATCAATATCGCCGGAGGCAACTGGATTGCCAAATGGAATCCTGTGCACCCAGCGTGAGTCGCCCTGCCGGTGCGGGTCATCCCTGTAGGAGTAATCGTTCAGCTGAGCCCTTTCGTCCCCGGCGTACAGGAGGGGTATACCCGGAAGAGCCAGCAGAACCGCATACATCATCTTCATCCTGGCTACCGCCATGTCCCTGTACAACGAGTTTGCCTCATGCTCCGCCTGTTCCAGGCCCGCAAGGCTGGCCATGGTCCCGCAGATGCGGCAGTCACCGGTCGTAGGATTCATCTGGAAAGGCTCACCTTTCGCAAAGCTTCCGTCAAAGCGTCCCGTAAAGAACCTGTTCAGGAACTGCCTGTGGTCGTACCCGTTCATGCCCAGGCTTCCCGCATCCTCATCGCTGAACGTCCATCCGATGTCATCGTGGCATCGGATGTAGTTGATCCAGGCACAATCCCGGGGTATGGCCCAGCGTTTCTTGAGCGAGAGCGTGAGCAGGCGGGTGTCGCGGGTCGCGAGCGTGCTCCAGAACAGCGCCATCTGCAGGGGATTGTAACTGAGCGCGCACTCATCCCCATGGACATACTGTATCACCTGATCCGGATGCACGATAGCCTCGCTCTTGAATTCAAGCGAGGGACAGGCAATGCGAGCCACATACTGGAAAGCCCGTATGAGAGTGTGCGCCTTGGGAAGGCTCTCGCAGGCCGTACCCTTCTCCTTCCACACGAAGGCCAGAGCGTCCAGCCGCAGCACATCCACCCCCAGGTTGGCAATGAACAGCATCTCCTCGCACATTGCGAGGAAAACCTCCGGGTTGGAATAATTCAAATCCCACTGAAAAGAGTTGAACGTGGTCCAAACCCATTCCTTTTTCTTTGGGAGGAAGGTGAACGACCCCCTGCGCACCGTAGGAAAAATTTCGCGGAGAGTCCTGTTCCAGGCATCCACCTCCGCTTTGTCCTTGTATATATAATAGAAGTTCCTGTACTTTGCGTTGCCGGCCTTGGCCTTCACGGCCCACTCATGCTCATCGCTGGTATGGTTGAACACAAAATCCAGCACCAGTCGTATACCGGCCTTGTGGAATTCTTCGGCCACATGACGCAGGTCCTCAATGCTTCCCAAATTCTCAGCGACCTTCCTGTAGGAGCTTATGGCATACCCCCCGTCATTCTCTTTTTTCGGGCAGTCAAAGAGGGGCATAAGGTGCACATAGTTCACGCCCAGATCCTGAAGGTACGGGATTCTTTTCACCAGTCCTTTCAGGTCGCCCGCAAACAAGTCCACGTAAAGCATCATGCCAACCACATTTTCCTTCTGGAACCAAAGGCCCTTTCCGCTGTCCCTTATGGCAGAAGCTTCCTCGTCAGCCTCCTTCATGTAACCGGTCCGCAAGGATGAAGCCTTCTTCATTATCTTTTCCAGGCGACCCAAAATCTCGTAAAAATCCCAGCGCGCCCCGTAAAGCTCATACAAACTGGCGGTAAGGGCCGCCATATTCCGTTCCAATTGCGTTCTATACATATATATCCCCCTTTATTCTCCTACAGTCCTCGTCGCGCTTCCGTAGAACCGCGCCCCACAATCTCAAGATCCAGATATTCCATTCGCGGAGGCGTTTTTTCCTGGTCAGCAAGCCTTTCCAGCAGCAAACGCGCGGCAAGCTTCCCAGATTCGTCCAGCTTCTGGTTTACGGAACTGAGCTCTATATAAGACGCTATGTCTATATTGTCAAAACCAAGTATCTTCATCTGAGATGGAATCCTTATACCCCGCTCCTGTGCCCGCATCATGACGCGGGCCGCAATCAGATCGCTGGAACAGAAAATGCAATCAGGCAGCGGATGCTGGGACAAGACTTTCTCTATCCCGTTGTCAATATTTCCTTTCTTGAACTGGCCTATCCAGAAATTCCCCTCATCAGGAACCACACCATGATCCGCAAACGCGAAACGGTAACCGCGAAGCCTGTCATCCATCGCGCCAACCGCATAGCCCCTGTCGGCCTCCTCCCCTATGAAGCCCGGGTTCCGGCAGCCCAGTTCCCACAGATACTCCGCAGCCCTCATACCCCCTTCCAGATTCTTGACTATAACGCAGTCAAACCCCTCGACCTTATCCTCTACGAAGCAGGCGGGTATCCCCGACTTGCTCAGGAGCCTCAGGACTTTTTCCTTCAGGCGGATGCACATGAATATAAGCCCGTCCACACGGTTCGCGGAAACCAGGGAACTCACGTAGTTCTCCATGTCAGACTCCGTATCTATGGAATCTATGACCAGCTCATAGCGTTCGGAATAAAGCACGCTGGATATGCCGCGCAGCCTTTCCATGAATGACGGCTGGGTAAAGAAGGGGGCAACTACCCCTATCTTCCTGTACGATTTCCGCGCGTTTATCACGGCATCTGCCTTGGGGACAAAATTCAGCCGCTCTATTGCTTCCAGAACGACCTGCCTCTTTTCCAAGGCGACCTTGGAAGGCTCGTTCATGACACGGGAGACCGTTGCCACACTGACCCCCGCCGCCTGAGCGACATCGTATATGGTGACATTGCTTGACACTGGGCACCTCACGGAAATGCTTTTGGATTCGCTCTGAAACTGCTTTCAGAAACCGCTTTCAGTATACAACATTTCTGCAGAATGTCAAGGAAAAAAGAAAAAAAAGCGGCCACGACCGGATGCAACCCGGGTAGCCGCCTATATTCACGGTAAAAATGCAGGAAGAACGGCTGGCGCCAGCCGAAGTAAGAAGCCTGCGCGTCAGCCGAAGTAAGCCTTGGCGTTCCCGAACGAGATGTCCCGGACAATCTGCGACAGGCCCTCCATGTCGGCAGGGTACATGCCCCGCTCCACCCAGCCGCCGAGGACATTGCACAGGATCCTGCGGAAATACTCGTGGCGGGGGTATGACAGGAAGCTCCGGCTGTCGGTCAGCATTCCGACAAAGGCGGGGATCATCCCGAGCGCGCCCAGGGTCTTTATCTGCTGCTCCATCCCCTCTATGTGGTCACAGAACCACCAGGCGCTTCCCAGCTGGATCTTGCCCTTTATTCCTCCTCCCTGGAAGCAACCCATAAGAGTCGCGACGGGATAGTAGTCGGCGGGATTCAGCGTGTACAGAATCGTCTTGGGAAGCCCCCCGTTCTCCTCCATCAGGTTGAGCAGGCCGGAAAGCTTGCAGGTAAGCTTGTTGTCATGCACGGAATCAAAGCCGGTGTCCGGTCCCAGCTCACGGAATGCCTTCTTGTTGTTGCTGCGGATGACGTTCATGTGATACTGCATCGCTATACCGCGCTTCGCATACATCTTCCCGAGCCCGGCGAGGATCTTTGTCTTGTAGGCCTCCGCCAGGCGGGGGTCCAGACTCTTGCCGTCCAGCGCCGCCTTGAAGGCTCCGTCTATCTCATTGTCCGACGCAAGCTCAAAGGGAGGGTAATCCATGCCGTGGTCGCTGGCCTTGCATCCGTTCTCGATGAAATAGTCCAGCCTCTTCTCCAGGGCGGCGAGAACGTCGTCCGAATTCTCGATTTTGACACCGCTCACGGAAGAAAGGGTTTGGATATACTGGGCGAAGCCCGGCAGGTCAATGCTGACAGCCTTGTCGGGCCGGAAGGAGGGGCGGACCTTGGTCCCGGTCTTTCCTATCGCGGCCTTGCCTTCCGCTATCTCCTTGTGGAACTCAAGGCTGTCCGCCGGGTCGTCCGTCGTGCCGACGGCATAGATGTT
>CAMNGY010000073.1 GCA_946538795.1 uncultured Treponema sp. | reverse complement strand
CGGCAGGAAACCGGGACGCTCAGCCGGGGGAATATCCTTTTCATCGAAGGCAAGCGGCTCCGCATTGAGGGCGGAAGCGATGCTGTCGGCCTTTACTTCGACAGCGTGACGAATCCCGGCGGGTCAGTAAAGCTTGCGCCCGGGAAGCTCTTCCGCAACAGGCCGTCCATCATCGAATGCCTTGTCCCCGGGGAACTTGACAAGGGCTCTGAGTACCGCATCCGGGTGGTGACGCAATACGTGAACGGCCAGCATATCCGCAAAAGCCCCCTGTCGTCCACGTTCCCGGCTGTGTTCACGGTTGCGTAGCAGGCTGCGGACATCGTGGGCAAGCTCCCTGAAATTGACCGGGAGAAGAAATAGAAGCAGCTCTCTTTCAGGCCGCTTCCTGCAAAAAAAATTTTTTTTCCTCACGGTGACAGTCTATGACACCCTAGGTGTGGTAAAATATTGATTATGAGCAACAGATCTGAAATCTTGAAAAAACAGCCCCGCCCGATGAAAGCTGGGAATATGTGACGGAAGAAATAATGCTTGACAAGGGGACAGAAGATACATGAACTTGTTCAAAATTGCGTTTAAGCTTGTACGGAACAACTCGAAGCTGATTTACAAGGGCTTCGGCTTCAAGCACCTGAGCGACGGGACCCAGTACTACGTTCACCCGGACAACCAGTCATACAACGGGACGACGACCCTCTGCCAGCCTATCGGGGAAGCCATGATTCTTTTTTCAAGCATGCTTTCTTCCATTATAAATGCGGACAAAGAGGAGCCGAAGGTTGCGGAAAAGGCCGCCTGCGACCGGCAGGAGCCGTTCGGGGATTATTGGGTAAGCCCGGCCAAGGACGAATACTGTCTTGAGCTGGATGTCCCCGAAGACTGGAGGGAGAACAAGGTGCTGGAAAGCGGGCTGTACTCCTACAGGGCATATCTGAAGGGGGAGAAGCTTACGGTCGCGGCCTACGACAAAAATGGCGGCCTCATTGCCGGGACGATGGAGCACCTGCATCCCCTGTACAAGCTGCTCCCTGCCTTCATGGTCCTGATTGCCCGCGAGCTTGAGCGCAACCATCAGTACCGCGCCATCATGGAAAAATTCCTCGATTATCCTGAGCCCGACACATTCGTCAACCTGAACGAGGACCTCTACCAGATGCACAAGGCGGACGATTACACACTTTCGTATGGCGAGGTTCCTTCTATTGCGTTCAATCCGAACAGGGATAAAAAACAGCTCCTTTGTGATTACTTGAATGATTTCTGCCCTGAATTTAGACAAGAGGTGATAAATCGTTTCCCGCTTGTATATCACAACTATAAAGAAGGGGAAATAATAGACCGAAGCCTCATTGACCTCACCTATGACAAAAGCGTGACGGACTTCCCCGGGGGCATATTGGACTAGGACCGCCTGTTCGACATCGTGAGGCCCCGTGCGTAGTTTTTTTCACGGTGACACTCTACGACACCGGCTGCGTGATATAATAACATCGTGAATAAAAAAATAAGGAGCTGCCTATGATGCTGGAGCAAGCCGAATGTTTCGTGAATTCTCTCCGCTGGCAATATGCAAAGACCTACCCCCATGCACCGCACGAATACACCTGCCTTGCGTGGAGACCGGAGATTCAAAGGCAGATGGTCGAATTCGCATATTTACTCCGGGAGCAAGGATATACGGAGAAATACGGGAACTCCGACTACCGCGTGCTTAGGATCGGCGACATGAAATACTGGACCATGGATAATCCTCTTGAGCATACGGATTTGATAAACCGAACGTATGTTGATGATGAAAAGAGGGCAAGCATCGCACAATTCGTACAATCTGATAAATTCGTGCACAAGAAAGGAATGTCGCTTGCGGACGTAGAAGAGGAGATGAGGGCAAGTTCTTGAAGCATGTCTTATTTTGAGTTAATATAGGGCAATAATACTGAGGAGTGAAAAAGATGGCAGAGGAATGGTGGCCCTCAAAGGCTGTGTATGACCCGAACATCACAAAGGAAAGATGGTTAGAATTATTGAACGATGAAAAAGTTTTTAATTTCAACTCAATGTGCATGATGCGGAGATTCCTTGACTTGGGAGGCGAGGCAACGTGTGCGGAGCTTGCGGAGAAATACGGAAGAACAGATTCAAGTTATAACATGGCATCTACACAACTTGCCCGCCGAATTCTCAAAAAAGAGAAAAGCATAAAACAGCCCCCTGAAAATCTTTTTCCTATTTTGTATTTTGGCCGTTCTGTTTCAAAAACTGATAATCACAAAGGTGTATACATTTGGAAACTTCGTGATGAATTAAAGGCAGCTCTCCAGGAGATTGACTTGTCAAAATATCCGCTCGAAGAGGATAATATTGAATGGAAAAACCTTTTGAAAAAGTATAAGACTCTTATGCGGGAGAATCCAAAAGATGCTTTCGATGATGAAGCATATAAATGGGAAACAATAACTTATGCAAAGGGAAAGACATGGAAAGAGCTTTTGTTGTATTTACTTGGAAAAACGAGCGAGACAAAAGAAGCTTCCAATCTTTTCTTTTATACGGCTCTGAACAATGCCAAACTCTTCCTTGAAGATGAACGGTTAGATTCCGTATTGAATTCTCTATGCAATGAAGGTGAGGAACTGAGAAATAGGTTAGGGAAGTTTAAATCGGATATTAATGATTTGACTTCGAGTTTTGATAAAAGTTATGCAAGGCCTAACGATGAGCGGTCTGCATCGGTTTTTCTCGCTTGTAAGAATCCACAATCATATACATTTTACAAGCCGAGTTATTATGAATCACTTTGTAAATATCTGAATATTGATTCTGAAATTGCTGGTAATAAATATGAGCATTATTTGTCGCTGATAGATGAATTTGCTCCTTTGGTGGAAGGGGATTCAGATATCATGGCATTTTATAACGAGCATACGGATGGTTATATATCCTCGTTAAAACTGATTGCTCAGAATATAATCTATGTTTTGTTTGAAAGTGGAAAGAGCCTTGTGCACGAACGAAAATATTGGATTGCAAAGCTTTCGGATGAAGATTATTGGGAAAAAGCCGTAAATGATTGTGTTTGGTGTGCACAACAGCGCTATGGGTTGCAGACGACATCCGCTGTCACAAATTTTCTGGCCCAAGTGAAGAAAGTGCATAAAGGTGATGTTCTGTTCTTAACATACGGCAATTTGATATACGCCTATGGAATCGTAAAAGAATTTACATCCGAGAAAGCTCAAGTTTCTTCAATAGCAAAAACGATAGAAAATAAAGTTAATGAGTATAATTCTGGAATTGTGAAATTCTCGGAGAGTGATGTTTTTTATGAGGATTTGCGAAACGGAGAGGATGACTGGGGGCAACGTATAAATGTAGAAAAATGGCTCTGTTATAATCACGATACACAGGTTTCAACGGAAGGTGTTGTATCTGAGATTACCTCGGGGGTAGTCTCTCTATCGCTTTATGGAGTTTCAAAAGAATTCGGAGAGAAAATAATGAAGAATCTTGAAAGACAGGCAATTGAAAATCAGCCTTTGGAAAGAAAATTGGCTAAATTGCTCAAAGCCACTCATAACCTCATCTTGCATGGTGCACCGGGGACAGGGAAGACATATCTTGCAAGGAATAAAATAGCTCCTGCCCTTGCAGCGGAGCTTGGGGCGAATGGTGTGGAAGTCGGCTTTGTCCAGTTTCACCCGTCGTACGATTACACGGATTTTGTGGAAGGATTACGCCCTGTAAATGATGAAAACAATGGGCAGATTGGCTTTGAGCGAAAAGACGGTGTGTTCAAGGCGTTTTGCAAGAGGGCACTGGAAAAATCAAAAATAGATGGAATAGATAATTTTGCTGAGATTTGGGACAAGCTTATAGAAAAATTGAATGAAATCAATTTTATAAAAGTACCGCTTCTTAGCGGTCGCGATGAAATGAAAATTGAATTAAATGAGTATGGTAATGGACTCACAAATCGCACTTATGAAAATGATGATTATGAAAAAGGCAATTGGATTCGGGGGCAATCAAAGTTTTTCACAAAGGAACAGTGCTACAATATTTACCGTGGCTTACCAGGAATTCCATCTGGGGGACATGATAATTATAGAAAAGCTATTGTAAAATACATGAAAGATGAAATGGGCTTACAAGACTATAAAGAAGGTACGGTTGCATCAAATGTACAACCTTTCCTCTTCATCATTGACGAAATCAATCGTGGTGAGCTTTCAAAGATTTTTGGCGAACTGTTTTTCTCAATCGACCCAGGCTATCGTGGAACGGAGGGGCGGGGGCAGACGCAATATCAGAATCTTGTTGAGGCTGGTGATGTGTTCTATGAGGGCTTTTACGTTCCGGAGAACGTCTACATCATCGGCACAATGAACGACATTGACCGCAGCGTGGAGAGCATGGACCTGGCGATGCGCCGCCGTTTTTCCTTCAAGGAAATCACTGCTGATGACTCTGCGGAGGAGATGCTCACTCCGGGGAATCTTCCCAATTTGAGCATCGATGATATCGACGAGATAACGAACCGCATGAAAAGGCTGAACGCTGAAATCGTAAGCGATTACATAGGGCTTTCGTCATCGTATCAGGTCGGAGCTGCCTATTTCCTGAAGTATAAGATGTACGACGCTGACGAGCTCGATCCGTTTGCTAGCTTGTGGGAGTACAACCTTGAGCCCCTTCTGCGGGAATACTTGCGTGGTCAGGCAGATATAAAGGATAAGATGAAAAAGCTGAAAGCCGCATATGATGACAACGGGGCTTCTGCGACCGCCGGTGCGGACTGATATATGCTGTACATCCGGATCAATGACAATGACTTTTCAGGCTCTCCCCTGACGGTAAGCGTGGACGGAGGCATTTCCTCCGCTTTCGCGGAGCTTCCTGCCGGGCAAAAGTCTGATGTCAGGGAAGCATTGGACTCTATCAACAATGTCTCCCTGAAAGAGCTTGAGGAGCGCGGGGCAATCGTGTTTCCTTCCCGCTCCGTCGAAGGAGAGCTGGGCGACGGGGGAAAAATAATCTGTTCCGTGCAGGGGCTTGAGACGGACAGACCTGTCGTGAAGACTACGAATGTGATGGGATTCTTCGGTCTGACAAACGGAGTGCAGGTCTCCATAAGGTCCCGGTTCGACACTGGTGAAAGGCAGTTTTTCCTGCATTATATGCTTAGGAAGGTCTGTTCCGTTTCGCCGACCGTTGAGCTGACTCATTCCGAAAAAGACCTCTTTTATGAATTCATCGTGTATCTTTTCCCGTCCTTACTGAAGAAGGCGGTCTCGCAGGGGCTGTTCAGGGCGTATGTCAACAGGGAGCACAACGATGCCAATGTCCGCGGTGTCATCAATTTTTCCCGGCACTTCCGCCATAACATTCCCTTCAGCGGAAAGATAGCATACCGTACCCGCGAATACAGCGGGGACAATTCCGTGACACAACTTGTAAGGCATACTATTGAGTACATCGCTGAGATTAAGGAACTTAAAAACATCCTCTCCCTGGACGATGAGATGGAAAAATCCGTCCAGCTTGTCAGGGGCAGCACGGAAAGCTATGACAGGGCAGCCCGCACCCCTGTCATAAACAAAAATCTCCGCCCTGTCTCACATCCTTATTACACGGAGTACGAGCCGCTCAGGAAACTGTGCGTCAGAATCCTTACGCACGACAGGGTTTCCTACGGGGCATCCCGGCATGACCAGGTGAACGGCATTTTGTTCGACGGGGCTTCCCTGTGGGAAGAATATCTGAACGTCGTGCTGAAAGAACAGATGAGGGCCCGTAAGATACCCCTGCTCCTTGAGCATCCGAACAACAGGACCGGGGAGGGCAGAAAATATCTTTTTGAGACGGAATCCGGCGGGCGGAAGACGGCGATATTCCCGGACTTCGTTTTGAAGTCCGCGGATGAAGGAAAACCCGTCGCAATCCTGGATGCGAAATACAAGCACCTTGAGGAGTCGGACATCCCCCGCGAGGACTGCTTCCAGGCCCTGTCCTATATGTACAGGTTCGGATGCAACAGGGGGGTACTGATGTATCCTCATTCATATAAAGACAAGACGCCCGTTTCGGATTTATATCTTGCCGGGCATGAAAAATCCGTGAGCCTTTCAACGGTCGGGCTGGACATACCTGAATATGACGAATCGGACAGCATGCGGGATTTCACCGGGCGGATGGCGGTGAGCGAGAGGCTATTTGCAGATTACATGGCGAGTCATGGAATAGAGCAGCCGGTACAGAGGGAAACATAATCGAATTCACGGGAGATTGGGGATTATTCCTGCGAGGGCAAGCAGGGTTACGAATAAAGCGATGGGAGGAACGAACAGATGAATTTCCTTTTTGTGGCGTTGGGCGGTGCGCTTGGGGCAAGCGGGCGGTATGCAATCAGCCTTATTCCGCTGAGATCCCAGTTTCCGCTTCTCACGCTGCTTACGAATCTTCTGGGGGCTGTCCTCATTGGATTTGTGGTTGGCATTGTGGAGAGCCGGGGCGCTTCTAAAAACGCGATGCTTTTCTGGAAAACCGGGGTGTGCGGCGGGTTCACGACCTTTTCGACCTTCTCATTGGAAGCCTGTGCGCTTCTGGGGAACAAGTCCTATGGGCTTTGCGCATTGTATATCGTGCTGAGCGTCATCGGCTGCATTGCCGGAGTCTGCTGCGGGAAGAAGGCCGCGAGTTTACTGTAAGCCGCCGTCGTTACCTCAGAAAAGTGTGCTGTCCTGCCCACGTTATCACTAGAAAAATGTGGCGTTCCGTCTGATTTATCCTCAGAAAAGTGTGGTGTTTTACCCGATTTATCCATAGAAAAGTGTGATAAACCGCTTGATTTATCCCTAGAAAAGTGTTATCTATAAGGTATGAGGCGCATACTGTATGACAGGCTGGTAAGGTGGAAGCTGTCGGCGGGGCGAAAGCCCCTGATTCTGGAAGGGGCGCGGCAGGTTGGCAAGACATGGCTCGTGGACGAGTTCGGCAGGAATGAATACGAGCATTACATCAAGATAAACTGCGACAACAATCCCAAGGTGCAGGATTTGTTCGTCGATTACGATGTGAAACGGATTCTGCGCATTGTGTCTGCATTGGCCGGTAAGCCCGTGCTTCCTGGCAGGACGCTCATATTCTTTGACGAGATACAGGAGCTGGACAAGGCGTTGGGCTCGCTCAAGTATTTTGCGGAGG
>CAMNGY010000072.1 GCA_946538795.1 uncultured Treponema sp. | reverse complement strand
GAATGTATAAAGAAAGCGGTCGCTAAACTCAAAAGCATTCCTTGCCTCGACAATTTTACTGCATCGCTCAAACGCCAGGGGAAGATGCTGAGCCGTTACCTTGCGGAATTGATGCAGTTGGATTTTGATTTGCTTGAAAAGCAGGAAGAAGAATTTTATAACGCATCAAGGCAGTTGGCCGACTGCAAGTCTCCTGAGGAGACAAACGCATGCCTTCAGTCAATCTATAAGAAACTGCATCTGACGTTGCCGTGGGAGGGCTACGACAGCTTTGACGACTTTATGAACGATAAGAATGCAAGACTGGTGTTTGCCTGATGTTCGCATGCGATATGTGCGGACTTTGCTGCTCGCATATAGGAGAGAGCGAGCTATACAAGGATTTGGACAGAGGTGACGGGGTATGCAAGTTCCTGCAAGGGACCTTGTGCTCCATATATGAGCAGAGACCGTTGTTGTGCCGTGTGGATGAAAGCTGGCAAAAACTGTTCTCTGACAAAATAAGTTTGCAGGACTTTTACGATTTGAATTATCAAGGGTGTAAAACACTCAAGGATACATATAAGACAGGAGGAACACAATGTTCTTGAATCTTCTTAACGGTGAGGAGAAGTCTATTTTCATGCAGCTTGCCATCGCTGTCATTCAGGCTGACGGAAAGCTGGAGGAAAAGGAGAAGGCCTTCATTGCTGATTATTCCCGTGAAATGGGAATTGAAAGCTATGATTTGAAAAAAGAAATCAAGGCTCTGCCCTTAGCGGAAAAGATAGGCACAGAGTCCAGCGATTCCGTAAAGCGCATTTTCTTGCTGGAGCTGCTTGCGTGTGCCTATGCTGACGGAAATTTTGCTGAATCCGAAAAAACCTTGATGCAATCTTTTATAAAAGCATTCGGACTTTCAGAGGCCTGTTTGCAGACTTGTCAGACTTTATTGGAGAAGTATACGGATATTTCAGCAAAGCTTATGACGTTTATACAGGAGGGAAACTAATGCCGTTACCGTTTATAATTGCAGGGATTGCTATTGCTGCTGGTACCACCGGAGTTGGCGCAGGCATTCATGGTGCCGTAAAAATGAAGGAGGCGAAAGATACAGCAGAAGCTGCTCAATGGTGCAACAAAAAGAATATTGCCAGGCTTGAGGACACGAACAAGCAGACAATAAAAGTGATGGACGCATTGGGAGAGAACGAGATGAAAATCATGGCTTCGTTCCAGCGCTTTACCGAGCTTTGGGAAAAAATACAAAATCCGCCCGTGTTCCACGAGATAAACAGTGAAAGTGTTGCCTTGAGCAAGTTTGAGCCAAAAGAACTCAAAGATGCAGCAGTTGGAGCAAGCGTTTTGCTAGGAGGTCTTGGAGGAGCCACAGCAGGAACTTTTGGAGGTTTTGCAGCCGCGGGAGGAACTACAGCAGCTGTTGCAGCATTAGGGGCAGCCTCTACAGGAACTCCGATTGCCGCACTTAGTGGAGTTGCAGCCACCAATGCTACGCTTGCTGCCTTGGGTGGCGGTTCGTTGGCTGCAGGAGGCGGTGGCGTAGCACTGGGAACAGCTATTTTGGGCGGTGCCACGCTGGGTGTAGGATTGCTGATAGGGGGACTGATATTCAACTTCGCAGGGTCGAGCATATCTGACAAAGCTGATGAAGCTTGGCGGGAAATGAAGAGAAACGAAGAGAAAATCAATGCCATCTGTGCTCACCTCGACAAGTTAAAGGACATCGCAAGCCTCTTCGATGACGCATTAACCCGGACGAATGATGTCTACGTAAATTATCTTTCAAAATTGGAAAAAACTGTAAGCGCACATGAATACTTCGGAAAAGTTGATTACAACGGATTCTCTACGGAAGAAAAGCTGGTAACAAAAAACACAGCTCTCCTTGTCGGATTGCTGTATAAGATGTGCAAGGTTCGGCTTGTTGAAAAAACAGAAAAGGAAGACGATCTTGGCAAAATCAACGAAACTGCTACCATCTTTCAAATTAAGAAATCAGAAATGCTTCTCCGAGATATTGCAGCCTGATGGAGTGTAATGCGACACAGGAGTTCCCCGATGCCACCACTGGGGAACTCCTGTATGTGGGGATAAAGATGTGTAGCCGTTTCACAGCCACATCGCCTCCCTCCCCTACACAATCACGCCGCCGTGGAAGTACAGCTCGTAGACTTTCCTGCCCTGATGGCAGATGTCCTCGTAACCGTGGAAGAACGCAAAGTCGCCATCGACCTTGCAATGGTAGCTGTAGTCCCCCTGCCGGAAAAGCTCCGGGCCGCGGAAGGGCTTTTCTGCGGGAACATCGTACAGCGCGGCCTTAAGAAAGTCGCCCGAGAAGGGCTCGTCGACAACCTGGCCATAGTAGTTCATCGACCAGAGGGGAAGGCCGTCGAGCCACACCGCCTCCTCCCCGCCGAACTTCTGCCCGCCAAGATAGCTGTCGATGTAGAGCAGCGTTCCCTTTTCCGTCCACTCCTCATAGCGCAAATCGTGGGAAGCAGGACGGCTCGGTTCCGTTTCCGCACCGTGCCCCACATAGGTACGCCGCTTGGCAGTGAGCAGGAAGGCGATGAGTTCTTCCTGCGAAATCTTTTCAGTGAAAGACATAGCTTTTTCTCCGAACAAAACAGATGATACCACCCGCAAGTGTCAGAAGCACGCAGGCGACGATGACGAAAAACAGGTCCGGCACATAGGACTGGACGACCCACAGGGGCGTATCAAAACAGAGCTTCGTAAACAGGAGGAGCACGAGCGGCCAGACGGCATAGCCCAGCACCATGAGCAGGGGCTTCCGCCGTTTGGCAAAGGCCCTGACCAGCAGGAAGAGCGACAGCAGGATCATGCAAAGGTACAGGACATCCAGGGCAAGATGGATTAGGACATACGCCGCATGGTTCACCTTTTTGGCTGGCTTGCCGTTCAGGATGGAGAGGCTGTCCCAGAAGGCATTGTCCATCAGGGCGTTCATGCCGAACTCATCGTTCCCGTTCACCATGAAGCAGACCGCCAGGCCCCGCTCGGGCAGGATGAACATGTAGGTGATGTAGTTCTCGACCTGTCCGCCGTGGAATACCACCTTCATCCCGTCCCATTCCATATAGTTCCAGCCCATGCCGTAATACGCATCGTATTTCGTGCCAAACGGCACATTGTCATACCACATCGCATCAACGCTTTCCCTGCTGATAATCTGCCCGCCCTGCTCCGTACGGCCTCCGTTCAGATACATCCGGAGGTATTTCGCATGGTCCGCCGGAGTAATGGCGAGGAAGCCGGCAGGCTCATGGAACCATGACTTTTCCGTCGGATAGTCGGCATCCCCACGGACAAAAAAGCCGAAGCAGTTCCTGTTGCCCCGGAGGAGCTTTCCGCTGTCTTTTGCCTTGCCTGCGTCCGCCATGGAGTCGTTCATGGCCAGGGGCAGGAAGACATGCTCCCGGACATACGTCTCATAGGACATTCCTGACACCGATTCGACAATCTTCCCGAGCAGGTCGTAGTTGACGTTCGCATATTCATAGGAGCCGTATGACTTCGTGAGCCTTGCATTGTGCAGCTTCATGTGGGTGTCAAAGCCGCTTGTCTGGTTCAGGAGGGAACGGACGCTGACCCTTTTTGCAAAGGCGTAATCGGGCAGGTAGGCCGAAATATCCCCGTCGAGATTCACGAGGCCCTTTTCCGCAAGCTGCATGATGCAGAGCGCCGTATAGGACTTGCTCATGGAGCCGATGAAAAACTGCCGGTCCATGCCCCTGCACTGCCCGACGCATTTCGAGAACAGGGTCTTTTCCGGGTCGCTGATGAAGAAGGCCATTCCGGGAATATGATAGGCCCGTACAATCTCGGCAAGGTAGCTGTCAAACTGCGGAACGCAGTCCTGCACAGTCACCGGCGTTTCCCGGGCAAAACAAAAGGCATGCAAGGCGAGCAGCAGGAGCAAAAACAATTTATACCGCATAGCTGGCTTCAGTATATCACGCAGGCAGCCGCTATTTCAAATGGTCCCGTATGCATGATGTAAACTGGCTAGATTCCCCAAAAATTGCCCAATTTTTCACCGAATTTGCTTGATAACTGGCTAATTATGCATGATACTAGCCATATACGAGCAGGAGGTGCGACATGTGCAGGGCGACGATTTATGATGCCAGGAACAACTTTTCTTCCTATGTTAAGATTGCCGAGGGTGGGGAACCGGTCGAGCTGACGAGGCACGACAAGCCCGTCGCGGTCATCATCAGCTGGGAGGATTATGCGAGCCGGAAGCCGAAGGAGAGCTTCTTTGAGAAGCTCAGGAAGTTGAAGGAAGAGTACGCGGATGTCCTTGCGGATCCGACCTTTGACGGTCTTCCCCTTCCGGAAAGGGAAGTTCCGAACGAGGAATATGACAGAAAAATCGCTAACCTATGGGCGGAATGATATGTTGAAGGCGATTTATTTGCTTGACACGAATATTGTCTCTGAGCTTTCAAAGCCGAACCCGAACAGAGCTCTGGTAGACAGGGTTCTGGAAAACGAAAGCCTGTGCGCGATATGCTCGACGGTATGGCAGGAAGCCGTTCAAGGCTATGAAAGACTGCCGGAAGGGAGAAGGAAGCAGTACATCGGAAATTGCATTCAGGACATAAGGGCGAATTATGAGATAATCCCCTATGACAGCTTCGCATCCCAAATCTGCGGAGAAATCCGTGCCAAATGCATGAAAGCCGGATGCACGCCACCGGTGGAAGACTCCCAGATTGCCGCGACAGCCATCGCGAACAACATGATTCTCATTACCCACAACACCGCCGACTACCAGGCATTGCAGGAAAACAGCATGCTCAAGGTCGAGGACTGGTGGGGCTAGCGGCATGCCGGAAGGGGCTGGGGCAGTGGCTTGCACGAAAAACCTTTAGTCCGTATAATTAAGACCATGAACCTAAACTACCGGATTCTGGACTGCGATGTATTCGAATCATATATGGCACTGGAAGGATGGGACAACTTCCCGCTGCTCAGGGCCTACACGCAAAAGGGAGAGTTTCCTTTCCTGCTCAAGGACAGCAACTATATGGTCTTTGACTACAAGCCATCCAGCGACTTGTTGAAGGCTGTCTGCATATATAAGCAGTTCGATGACATACTTACGATAGACCTGTTTGAGGTGAACAAGAAATACCGGCATGTCGGCATAGGAACCAGTGCAATAGAACGCCTGATATTTGTCACCGGCGCAAAGAAGATATACCTGGACGCAAAGGACACCAATGCGGAAATCTTCTGGAAAAACCTGGGCATGGAGAAAATTGACGCCCAGACTTTCTGCCTGCTTCCGTGAGGACCGGTAAGGTTAGGAGCGTATCAATGGAAACAGTAAAAAAAGGGCTCGTGCTTGAGGGCGGGGCCATGCGCGGAATGTTCACGTCTGGCGTGCTGGACGTATTCATGGAAAATGGAGTCAAATTTGACGGGGCTGTAGGGGTTTCCGCCGGCGCAACTTTCGGTTGTAACTTCAAATCACGACAGATAGGGCGGGCTATCCGCTACAACAAACGATTCTCTCATAACTGGCGTTACTGCTCCTTCCGCTCCCTGCTCCTGACCGGAGACCTCTATGGGGCAGATTTCTGCTACAATAAGATTCCAAACGCGCTGGACATCTTTGACCTTGCGGCATACCGAGATAACCCGTTGGAATTCTACTGCGTCGCTTCAGACTGCAATACGGGAAAGCCCGTCTACAAAAAACTTGAGACCTGCGATGAGAGAGAACTTGTCTGGATGCGGGCCAGCGCCTCCATGCCGCTCGCAAGCCACGTAGTTAAAATTGACGGTTACGAGCTTCTGGACGGCGGTATGACGGACTCCGTTCCCCTACGGTTTTTTGAGGGACTTGGCTATAATCGCAACGTCGTCATCCTGACGCAGCCGCGCGAATTCCGAAAGAAGCCGGCGAGCCTCATGTGGCTGATGAAAATCGCGCTCCGCAAATACCCGCATGCCGTAGACGCAATGAAGAAACGCCACCAGATCTACAACGAGGAAACAGCGGATGTCTTTGCCAAAGCCGGCAGCGGTGAGGTCTTTGTCATCTGCCCCGAAAAACCGCTCGGCATACGCCGGACAGAAAAGAACCCTGACAAGCTGCAGAGAGTTTATGATGAGGGCAGGAGGACTGCCTTGAAGATCCTCCCCGCGCTCAGAGATTTTCTATCCAGCTGAAGAATTTGTCCAGCGTCGCGTTTTCTGCCCTCGTTTCCAGAAACATACCGGCGGTATACCATGAATGTGTGTCATGCCTGCCTGTGACCGGATAAAGCTCGCATTTGTTTCCGAGCGACGCGGCCTTTTCCGCCATGCGCGTCACGCAGGAGTAATCTATGAGGCCGTCATGCTCGCTCTGAATCAGCAGCATGGGTATGGAGTTTTTTTCCATGAGCAGGCGGGGGTCGCCTGTCGTCCTGTCGTATCCAGGCTCAAAGAGCTGCTTCAAGAGAGTCCTGAGCACCCAGCCAGGATCCCCGTCAAGGCAGTATGGACCGCCTATCCCCACGTAGCCTATAAGGTCTGAGATGTCAACGCCGTATTCGTCCTGAACCTTCTTGCCGTAGCACAATATGGAAGAAAGGTGCGCACCCGCAGATGAACCGGAAAGCACGATGCGTGGCGAGCCGTTTCCCTTGCCACGCAGGAAGGCGAGGGCCGCCTTGTATCCGGCGCACACATCCTCTATCTGCCGGGGGTACTTGTTCTTTGGGGAAAGCCTGTAGCCGAGCGAGATGAAGGGGTATCCCTCCCCCGCGATGCGCTGGCCTACGAAATCGAAGAAAGCGGGAGTCCCTGCGTTCCATCCGCCACCGTGCACCCAGAAGATTGTCTTGCTCCTGGCGGCAGCCCCTTTTTCCGGGTCCGGAGCATAATACAGGAAGTGCTGGTCCTTGTCGTTCCCAAAGGACGCGCGCTCCGGAACAAAAATCTTTTTTGTCCGTAACATCTTGCTGTACATGCCAAAATAACTCAGGCTTTCCCTGGCAAAGTCATTCATGCAAAACCCCTTTTTAAGAAATTCAGGCAAGGAATTCAATTATCCGCTTGTAGGCTGCGACAAGCTCGCGTGTCTTGTCGTTCGCGACCTTCTCCATTACTTCCTTGCCCGCATAGCGGTCGGGATGGTAATAGAGGAGCTTTTCCTTATAAGCCTTTTTTACGGCATCCTTGTCCGCCGTACTGTCCAGCCCCAGCATTGCACAAGCCTTCTCCA
>CAMNGY010000071.1 GCA_946538795.1 uncultured Treponema sp. | reverse complement strand
ATATGGCCGCCGCTCCCTGCCGTACCGCCCAGTCCAGGGCGTAATCGGTCGCCTTGTCGCAGGCGTGGAGCGTCACAACCATGTCTGGCTTGTGCGTGTCCGAATAGCGGGCTATGTCGCCCAGCTTGAAGCGGAGGCCGGTGCAGCCTGATTCTTCCGCCAGCTTCTGGCAGTCCGCAATCACGTCCTCCTTAAGGTCCAGGCCGGTGATGTCGGTGTCTATGTGCCGCAGCTCCGTCAGGAAGTGGTAGGCGGCAAATGTCAGGTAAGATTTCCCGCAGCCGAAGTCCACAATGCGCAGGGGGCGTTCAGGCGAGAAGCCTTTGCCTTCCGTCGCCCGCTCGGTCAGCTCCTCCAGAATGTCGTCGATGTATTCCAGAAAGCGGTTTATCTGCCGGAATTTGTCGTATTTCCTTGTGACTACTTTGCCTTCTTTTGTCATGACACCCAGCCGCACCAGGAAGGGAACGGGGGTGTTTTCTTCTATTATGTATCTCTTCTTCCTGTCCGCGCTTGATGCGAAGGACGGAGGGGATGGATTCCTGAGCGGGCGGGAGAAAGTCCGTGCTTCGCCGTGCCGGTTTGCCAGCGTCGTGATTTCCTGGGATTCCGTCCGTTCCACTACGGACCTGAATGTTTTCCCCGTATGTTCCTGCTTGAACGCGTCCAGCTCCGCTTCCGTGAATGTCCTGCGGAAGGACTGCGTCTGCGTGAAAAATTCCGCGTCGTAAGAGGCGTTTTTTCCGGAGCTGGCCGCAAGTCCCGCTCCCGGTTTGCGCCAGACGCGGATTTTCATGTATGGCTTGCCAAGAATTTCCGCCACATTCTTGACGGGCTTGGAAAAGCTGATGGAAAGTGTCATCCGCGTTACTCCCTGAGGGTTATGGCCGGCTCCTTGAACAGTATGTAGAAGCTGTTTTCGTCCGCATCCTCGTATATCGAATGGTACTGGCAGTCTGCCGCAAGGTTCAGGCCGTCCAGCGAGGGCTTGGGCGTGCTGTAGCGGCCCGTCTTGGGCCGGCTGCCAAAGCCGTAGTCCTGCATGGCGAAAATCACGCCGTGCCCGCCCATCAGCTCTATCATGTGAAGGGTGACGGGGTATGTGTCGGCGAGGTTGCTTACAATCTTTGTGAAACCGATGTTGCTGAGCGTGTATATGTGGATGTCGTCCTTCTCTTCCGGGACCAGATGGGCCATGTCCTCCATGAGGAGGGCGAGCCTGAATGCCGTGTATTTCTTCTGGGATGCCTGTGCATTGCCCAATGCGAAGGAGAAGGTGACGCAGCTGTATGCGAGGAGCAGGATTGCCGCCCGGCTGAAGCAGGTCAGAAGGCGGTGGCGGGCGGGTATCTTGCCGGGTCCTGCGGCGGTTGCCTTTCCTGCGGCGGTTGCCTTTCCTGCGGTCCAGGCGGTGCAGCAGATGGAAGCGAGCCCGACGAGTATGCCGAATGAGAACTTTGACCTCGGCTCCCACAGGGGACGGCCCATTGCCAGGAAGGCCCCCGCGGAGAAGACAGAGCAGAATGCTAGGAGCAGCAGGGCTACGGGGATTGTCTGCGCCTTGCTCCTGCGGCTGGCAATGCATGAAGAGGCGATGAAGAGGGGTATGAGCAGGATGAGCGACAGTTTTATGGTGCTGTGGCCTATGTCGTAGGAAAGCTGCCACAGATAGGACTGCACGTTGCTCGCAAAGGCGGACATGTCCACGTTTTTGTCAACGTAGGACGCGCTCGTGGGCTGCACGTTGAACAGGGTGAAGAATATGACGAGCGAAATCATGTAGCAGGCGACTGAAGTGAGGATGAAAAGGAAAATGCGTTTCAGCTCCAGGTTCTCCTGGCTCCACATCCTGAACACGCAGAAAGCGCAGACTACGATGTATACACCCGAGGCTGCCTGATAGGAAAGGCACATCAGAAAAAGGCTTACCAGGGACACGGGGGCAAAGTAGCGGAGCCGGTGCGTGAAGAGGAAGGGCAGCACGCTGAACAGGACCGACAGGGCCATGTATGGGGAATCGTAGCGGTAGGAGAGGTTGTCCAGAAAATAGGGGTAGATGCAGACGGGAAGCCCCGCCAGGTATATAAGCGGGGAGAGCCTGCTGCCCGCGGCCCCCTGACCGGGAACCGCAATCCGTATAAGCATGACCGTCACCGTGGCCATGATCAGCAGGGCCATCAGCTGCGTGAGCGGGGCTATGTCGAATATCTTTGGGCTGGTGTGGACGAAGATGGACATGAAGTGGGACACGTAGCGGTAGAAGTTGCGCCAAGCCCGCTCTCCCGTCATGGCCCGGAACAGGTCGTCCGCCCCTCCGTAGTAATAGTCTGCCCGGAACACGGTGAGCATGGCGAAGCTGAACAGCGCGAAGAAAATGAGGATGGGCTTCTTGTCCGCATATACGGACAGTGCCTTGCCCTTCATCTCGCAGGAAAGCTCCTTTACCAGTTTCCGTCCTGTTGTCGTCATGACCGCCAGGAAAACAAGGATGTTCAGGATGAAAGCGAGGAAGAAGAGCGCCAGCAGCTGCTGCATCCAGTAGGTCATGTTCAGGGGCCGGTGCATGTAGTTGTCCGCTATATACTGGATGGCCCCCCTCCGTATGGGAGGAAGAATCCCCGCCAGCGTGATTGCGGATATGACGGCCGCCGCCGCCACATATATCTTTTTTATCCAATTCTTGTCTTTCATCCTTCCACCTCGGCAAGGAACTTCCTGCCTATCACCTTCCAGTCGCGGCCAGTCAGGTCAAAGTCGTAGCTGCGGTATTTTTCGGCGGCGGCCTTGCCCAGCTCGCTGATGAAGTCCTCGTAGCTGTATGTCACGCTCACCCCGACGCCGGCCAGCTTTTCCGTGTCCGAGTAGGCGACGATGGGCTTGTGGGCCGCCATGGCCTGGTAGTATTTCGCCGTTATGCCGAGGGGCCTGTCCTTGTAGAAGTCCGTCACGTAGGGGACCATGACCACCGTACAGTTCGTTATCCAGGCGGGGACCTCGCCGCTCTTTATGCCGGGTATGTAAGTAAGGTTCGGGATTTTGTCCACCCGGGCCAGCACGGATTTGTCAGGATAGTTGGGGCAGACGACGAAGAGATGCAGCTGCGGAAGTTCCTCCGCGGCCCGGTACAGCAGGGGCCATTCCACCCCCCACGCGCCTACGTAGACGACGGATTTCCTGCCTTTCATCTCCTCGGGCTCCGGGTAACGCCGCATATAGGGGGCCAAATCCACACCGTTGGGAAGTATCGTGCAGGAAACCTTCTTGTCAAAGTCCGGTATGATCCGCCTGTAAGCCTCGCGTCCTTCCTCGTTTACCAGCAGCACCCTGTCCGCCTTGAGCAGCATGTTCCGCTCAAGCTCCCTCGTCCTTTCCGGGACGGAGGCGTATACGAGCGGGTCGGACGGGCGGTAGATTATCCTTGCCTGGGGGAAGAGCTTTCTTATCCTGTCCACGAAGGCGATTCCCTCGCAGGATTCAAAGACGAAGCAGTCCGTTCCGGCCAGGAATTTCCTTGCGAAGCCGCGGAAGCTTCTGAGCGAGTGTCTGAGCAGGAAGTTCATCACGCAGGCGGGAACTATCTTGCCGCATGCGTCCGGTATGCGGAAGGTCGGGAAGCAGACGTTCAGAATTTCCTTCCCTTCCTCAATCTCGTACCTGGCCCCGTCGGAAAGCTTCTTTATGACATCCGCGTTCAGCTGCTCCCGCTTGAGCAGCATCCCGTAGTAGGGGCGGGGGAAGCTGAAGAAGACTGTCTCCTTTCCCGCCCGGCATGCCGCCTCCGCAAGCTTGTGAAAGCCGCCCAGCCGCTTTGTGTCCCAGTTGTGGCTCGTGATGAATACGATTTTTCCTGACATGCCTTGCTCCGGCAGACAGTATAGCATACCTTAAGGGCAAACTCAAGGATGTCACGTTGCAGGATGTCTTGTTATGTATGGCGGCTCAGCTGTTTTTCAAGTATGCCCCGCAGCCTTTCCCTGAACGCGTCCGTATAGAAGTCCGCCGCCCTCTCCCTGGCAGCCCGTGACATCCGCGCCGCAAGCTCCGGGTCGCTGGCAAGCTCCTCCGTGCGGGCGACCAGCTGCTCCGGGCTGTCCCACTTGAAGCCGGAGCCTTCCGTCACTATTTCCGCCTGTCCGCCTTTGTCTATGACGACAGGCACGCAGCCTGCCCCCATTGCTTCCACGGTCGTCATGCCGAAGTGCTCCATCATGTATGGGTCGTCCTCGCCATAGCCCTTGCAGTGCCAGAAAACTTGCGCCCGGTTGTACAGCTCCACGATTTTGTCCCAGGAGGCGTTGGGATACAGCTCCACGTCGCCGCCTTTCGTGTACCCGCATATCTTCTCCCAGTAGTCCACGGTGTCGCTCGCATTGTTGCCCGCTATGACCAGCCTGTAGCTCCCGTGCAGCAGGGGGGATGAGCGGTAGGTGTCTATCATGAGCTCCAGCTTTTTGGCCGCGTCGATCCTGCTGCACACGAGGATTATCTTCTCCTTGGGCAGGCCCATGTCAGGAACGGGGGCGATGGGCGGGTAAAGAAGGTGGATCTTTTCTTTTGGTATGCCCGGCCAGTACTGCTCCAGGTAACCCCGCGTGAACGTGGAGTTGGGCAGGAACGCGTCGTAGGATGAGGCGAAACGCCTGTCCCTCCTTTTGCGGAGGATTTTGGCGGGAAGGGAAAGGCCCTTGCGGGAACTGTCCGGCTCCGGCCGCATCGGGAAGTGAATTATCGCAATGTTGCGCCTGGCACGGAAGGTGAGGTAGCCGCGGCTGCAGTAGAAGAAAAGGTCGGCATCCCGTGACGCGTTCCGCATCCTTCTTTTTTGCAGCAGCGCGCCCAGCCTGCCCCTGCCGTCTGTCCGCACCGGCCTCAAATGGACCTTGCCGCTGTCAAATTCCACCCCGTAACGTTCTTTCATGAGCGCGCAGAAAGAGTCGTCCCCCCGGAAGTCGGACGGGGCGTGGCATTCTGACACGAAGAAGATCTCCGCCTGGGGGTAAATTTCTGCCAGGGCCTCCGCCATCCTGACGGTATAGGCCTCGGTTCCTCCCCTGTTGTAAAGAACCTCATGGATGTAAAGGCCGATTCTGTTGGGCTGCATGGTGCCCGATTATAGCGGATTCGGGCGGCAAGCTCAACATGCCCGGGATCTCCCGCTTTCATCTGGGGCCACTGGCCATATCTGGGGCCTTTGCGCCCGCCCCATGCCCGGGACCTCACATGTCTTTCAGCGTTGGAATATCCGGGCTTCGCAGCGTGATCAGGAATTTTCCGTCCTTGCCCTGAATCGTGTGGTATGCGTTTTCCTTCAGGACCGGCATGTCCGCGCCGTCGTAATCGTGGCTTGACTTCCCCCTCAGGCGTATCAGATTCATCGACTCAAGGATCAGCTCGCAGGAGCTGCCCCTGGCAAGCCCTATGTCCATGGCCTCCGTCGTGAGCGGATATATCTGAGTGAGAAGCTCCGCTTTGCGGGCATAGCCTATTGTCTCCACGAATTTCAGCTCTATGTCCTGGTCGCCTTCCTTTATGAATTCGGCCAGGTCCTGGGCGAGGATTGCACCCCGGAACTGCATGTACTCTTTCTGGGCGCATTGTGCGTTCCCGAAGGCGAATGCGAAGGCTATGCAGCAATAGGAAAGGCAGAAGCTGGCCGTGCGCACCAGGCGGGATGAAAAGCCCCTGTTTCCTGCAGCCGGCAGGGGGCATCCGGCAAGCCGGACGGTGCTGACCGCTATGCAGGCCAGGAAAACCCCTATTCCCGTGAAGGCCCTGGGGTAGAATTCCGGGCGGACCAGCGCGATGTATGAGCCGAACGTGAGCGGCAGTGAGACGGCGATGGCCAGGAGCGACACTGCGAATGCCGGCAGCCTGGCGCAGCGGGCCTTCATCGTGCTGAGGCACAGGAAGAGGGCCGGCATGAGCGCGGACAAAAAGAGGGTCGGCGTCTTTCCCAGGCCCCGCACAAGCTTCCTTATGTAGATGGCGGAATTCGGGATCAGCATGGAAAGCTTTGGCGTCATGTCAACGTAGATTTCATCCTCAATCTTTTCAATGAAGAGGAAGGAGAATACAAGGAGCGTCACCACATAGCATGCGACGCTTGCCAGGGTAAAGCGTGCAAGGCATTCCGCGGGCTTCTTTTCCTGCACGAGCATTTTCAGGAAATGCAATATGGCCATGAACACGTATATTCCGCTGGACGCCTGGTATGACGTGCACATTATGAAAAGGCAGAGCACGGAACTGATTATGAAGCTCCTTTGCTTTGGCAGGAACATGAAGGGTGTCACGCTGGCCAGGATAGAAAGGGCCATGTACGGCGAGTCGTACCTGTAGGAAAAGTTTGACAGATAGAACGGGAACAGGCCTGCGGGAAGAACTGCGATGCACGTTGCTGCTGAAAAACTTCCTCCGGTGAGGCTTTGGATGATGAAAAGAGATGCGAGCGAAATGAGGAAGATGGCGATGAACTGCGTGAGAGGCGCAATGTCAAAGATGCGCATGGACGTGTGGACGAAGATGGAACCTATTTCCGAGCAGTAGCGGTAGAAGTTCACCCATTCCCGCGTTCCCCGCAGCTGCCTGGCCAGGTCATCGATCGGATAGTTCGAGTAGTTTGCCCGGATTATGGAAAAATAACCCAGGAAGTAGAAGCCCATGAGGACAAACAGCCATTTCCTGTTCTGCCGTACGGTTCCGGCGACTCCTTTTACGTCCCCGGCAAACGCGAGAAAAATCTCCCGGCACTTTTTGCTCAGCAGTATGCTGTCGCACAGCAGTATCGAGATTATGCCCAGCGAAGCGAAGGCAAACATCTGCTGTGCCCAGAATACGTCGTTTATGTCGTCGTTCCTGTGAACTTCGACAAAGTTTATGGCGAAACGCTGCACCGCAGGCAGGAATGCCGCCGAAAGGCCCGTGATAAGGATGGCCGAGCAGACAAGTATGATGATTCGGGAAGCTTTTTTCACGCTGTTATTTCCTTGTACAAGGATAAGGATAGCACATTGCCGGGACAAATGCTATCCCCGCCGTGCCGCATGTTTTTTTTCAGGCAAAAACCGTCATATTTTTAGATTTTTTGAAAAAAAAACGGATCAGGAGGTCAGGAAAGCCTTTCCCCTCGAATTTATTTTTCTTTCCCCTAGAATTTCTTTTTCTTTCCTCTCGAATTTCTTTTTCTTTCCCCTCGAATTTCTTTTTCTTTCCGCCCGAATTTCTTTTTCTTTCCGCCCGAATTTCTTT
>CAMNGY010000070.1 GCA_946538795.1 uncultured Treponema sp. | reverse complement strand
GCTGCCCCGTCCGATGTACTGGGAGCAGACAACCGCGCCTCCGGTGGCGAGGGCGGCGAACAGCTGGGTCAGGAGGACGTTTATCTGGTCCACGAGCGAGACCCCGCTGACAGCCGCCTCACCGATGTGGGCGACCATCACTATGTCCGCCATCCCCAGGGAAATCTGGAGCAGCTGCTCCACCGCGAGCGGCCATATCAGGCTCCACAGCTCCCGGTTCGTGAACAGCGCCCTGCCAGCGGGGCTGGCGGAAGGTGCGGAACTAGCGGAGGATTTTGTTGAGCACGGCGTCCTTCTGCCTCCAGTTCTTGTCAACCTTTACCTGCAGGTCCAGATCCACCTTGTAGGGGAAGATTTCCGCGCATTTCTTCAGGCTGGCTATGCGTATCTGCTTTATCATCGATGCCCCTTTGCCGATCACGATGCCCTTCTGGCTCTCCCGCTCCACGCACAGGCAGGCCCGCACCTTGAGCTTGGTCTCACTGGCCATCCTCATGTCCTCTATCCTGACGTAGAGGGCATGGGGCAGCTCCTCGTCCAGACGGTTCATCGCCTCTCCCCTGATTATCTCGGATATGCGGAAGTCCACCTCCTGGTCGGTGTAGAACTCTTCCGGGTACAGGTGCGGGGCCTCGGGGGCAAGCCCGTACAGGGCCTTTAGCACGTCGTTCACGCCCTTGTCGTCCCGCGCGCTCATCTCCACAACCCGCCCGGGGTCAAAGCCAGGAAATGCCTCCGCCAGGAAGTCCCGGGCTTTCTTGAGGCTGGACTGGGCCGAGTCCATCTTGTTCAGCGCGATTACCGTCTTGTCAGCGTAGGGGGCCACAAGCCCCGCAATGAGCTTTTCCTCCTCCCCGTGGTCGCGCGTCGTGTCGATTATGTAAAGGATCGCGTCGCTGTCCTTTATCTGGTCGCTGGCTGTCTTTGTGAGGCGCAGGTTCAGCTTCTTGTCGCTGATGTGCAGGCCGGGCGTGTCTACGAAGACCAGCTGGCCCAGCGAGGTGTTGACTATGCCCTTTATGGCGTTGCGCGTCGTCTGCGGCACGGCAGAAACTATGCTTATCTCCTCGCCGCTCGCCGTGTTCAGGAAGGTGGACTTGCCCGCCGAAGGGCGGCCCACTATGGAAACAAGGGCTGTCTTGGGCCCGACGGGGGGCTGGACGTCCGGGGAATTCCCGGCCCCTTCCTCCGTGATTTCGTTTGTTACGGCCTTGCCGTTTGAATCTTCACTCATTGCGCCCAGTATAGGCGAAAAACGGATTTGTTGCTATAGGCGGGAGGGGCTTCAGGGCGGGCCGCCTATAGCAGATTTTGGGGCTTGTGGTAGTGGGCGGGCCGCCTTGTCATAATGGCCGCCTTGTCATAATTGCCGCCTCGTCATAATGGCCGCCTTGTCATAATTGCCGCCTCGTCAGCCGGGCCGTGACCGCCGCCGGCATGTTCCCGCGCGTTACCGGCCCGATGCCGGCGGCCATATCTCATCGCGGTGCTTCCGGCCCAGTCCGTCAAGGGCACGGGCGGTGTCGGTTTCCCCGTTATTGCCCATGTACTCCTTCAGGTCTATCAGAAAACGGTTCATCGAGAAGTGCTGGAAAGCAAGGACAGCACCCCATGCTTCCGGGCAGGGCTGGTAACATTTTACCAGCTCGTCGCGCCAGGGCAGGAAAATTCCCCTGCCCTTCAGCTCGGCATAGCCCACCATGTACAGCCGTGTCCCGCCCTCGGCAAAGAGCCTTTGGTGCAGTATGGCCGTCAGCCGGGCCATCTCCAGCTGGCTCTCCTGTATCGCGCTTGCAAGGGCGGGGCTTCCCTTCGCGGCAAGATATTTCAGGTGTTTGGTCTTGGCGGTATGTATGGGAGTTTTGTTCGTTATCATCGCGTTCTTGCGGAAGTCTATTCCCAGCGCGGGGTTCCTGCGGAAGAAGCCTTCCGCCACACGCCCGCTCTGCCCCACCAGGTAGGCCCGCCGCGAGGCCAGCTGCTCTTCCTTGCCGGGGTTGTCGCCCACGACTATGAGCCGTATGTCGTCAGCTTCCGTTATGCCGTCCCATGCCGTGTTGTACACGACAGGCGTGTCGTGGCTGTAGGGGGGCGTGTCGTCCCTGGAGGCTTCCTCCGTCAGGCGCAGCAGCTCCGCAGAAAGAGGGGCGCATGATGCCACCAGGCTGGCGACGGCTTCCTTGTATTCCTGTATGGCCGTGAAAGATGTGCGGGTCACAGGGCTTCTCCTTGAATCCGGGATTTGCGGGGCGGCCTGCCCCAGCAGGAAGCCGGTGCATCCCAGGAACCGGGAAATTGGTCCCAGAAGCCGGGGTCCTGGCACGGACTCCTGCCCATCCGGGCAAAAAAAAAGACTGTATCGCTACAGTCTTTTTATGCGGGAGACCAGACTTGAACTGGCACAGCTCGCGCCACTAGCACCTCAAGCTAGCGTGTCTACCAATTCCACCACCCCCGCAGGATATAAAAACAGGACAAGGACGCTCTGGAAAGCAGCCCGTGTTCTGGAATGTATTCTCATACTATAGAGTTCTGACGATTTAGTCAAGGGGAAAATGAAGGAAATGAGGGAATTCGTCCCTTGATTTTCCGTCCGGAAGGCGCTGGCCGACCGCAATCCATTCCGCCAGCCCAAAGGCCGCCCGCTGACAGATTTTAAAATATTTATGGAAAAATCCGCCGCAATATGATAAGATGTTAAGGTATGGCGTATTTTCCACTTTTCGTGAATCTGAAGCATAAAGAAGTGCTTGTCATCGGCGGTGGCAGCGTTGCCTTCCAGGAGATGGCCACGTTCCTGACATTCGAGCCAAAGATAACGCTCGTCGCGGAGGAGGTGGATCAGAACCTGGAGGTCCTGATCGGGGCCTATTCCAGCCAGGTGCAGTATGTCCGTGGCAAGCCGTCCCTTGAGCTGATACAGTCGCTGGACTGCAACCCCACGCTCGTCATAGTCACCTTGGACGACCTTGCCCTGAACGCGGAGATTTACGACTACTATAAGGAAAAGAATGTCCTGGTCGAAGACATTTCCAGCAGGTCGCGCTGTGACTTCATCTTCCCTGCCATAATCAAGCGGGGAGATGTCGTGTGCGGCATATCGTCCAGCGGCAAGAGCCCCCATGTATCGCAGTTCATCAAGACCCTGATCGAAGGCGCGCTACCCCAGAACATCAGCGAGATAAACGAGCATATGGAGGAAATCCGTCGGGCCGTCCGCCAGTCCATCTCGGACCCGGCCAAGCGCTCCAGGACCCTCCAGACCATCTTCATGCGGCTCATCGAGGACGACAACCAGACTTCGGATGCGGAGATAGATGGAATAATCGCAGATGCAGAACTCTAAAAAGCAGAAGGTTCGCTTCACCATAGTGTTCCTCATTTCCTTACTGCTGTCCCTCGTTGCAAGCAATTTCATAATGAGGGCGGTAGTCAAGTACAAGCGTGACAACACCGTGTACATCACGGACAACATACAGGGAGGGCTGAACAGCGTCTACTCCCACTTCCTTATTACGGTCAGAAGCCTGAGCGGCTACGTGCAGAACCGCAGGGGCAACTACACGGGGCTGGAAGGCGTTGCCATGAACTACCTTACGGGTGTCTACGGCATTTCCGGCATACAGCTGGCGAAGGACGGGGTCATAAACATGACGCTGCCTTATGACAGCAAAGCGATAGGCATAAACGTCTTTACCCAGGATTCCAAGAAAGACGACGTAGTCATGAGCCGGGACCTGAAGATGCCGGTGATGAGCGGCCCTTACGAGGTAAAGGGCATCGGCAGCAGCCTGATTCTTCGCAATCCCATTTTCGTGAACGAAAAGCCCGGTGACGCTTTGGATGGCGAAGACGATGATCTTGCGTTGGAGAATCCTGCTTTCTGGGGCTTCTGCAACATCGTCATAGACATGGACCAGTTCTTCAATTCCGCGGGCCTGAAGAGGCTGAACAAGCTGGGCTATTCCTACCAGCTGTGGATCAAGGGCAAGACCGAAAACATCGTCTGCGACGGCATAATCGGGAGCTTCGAGTCCCCCGTAAGAAGGGATTTCATGCTCGGGAACAAGGACTGGGTGCTTTACCTGGAGCCTGCCGAAGGATGGATAAGCAAGGAGACCGCCACCATACATATACTTGTCTGCTTCCTTATTGCCCTCGTACTTGCCGTGATAGACACCCTTGTGAGCAATATGATTCACACCAACACCGTCCTGAAGAGGCAGACCCGCCAGCTGCATGAGTCCGAGGAAAGCGAGAGGAACTTGCGCAACATATATGAGGCTTCGGTGGAAAGCGCGGAGCTGTTCCTGTGGGAGCTGAACCTGAGGGACGGAAGCGCGAAGCTCATAGACAACCCCTATACCCGTAAAATCAGCGACCTGCTTAAAATCCCCAGGATAATCCCCAACCTGATGCAGTTTGTCCGCGAGCACTGCATAGAAGAGGACATGAAGGTCCTGGACGACATATTCTCCTGCGTCCGCCGCGGTGACAACAACATAGATGCCTTCCTGCACTTCATGGTCGGGACCGATTCAGAGGCCCATACCCTGCGTATTTCCTATTTCATAGTCCGTGACGAATATGGCAGGCCCGTCAAGGCTTACGGGGCGGCCCAGGACTTCACGGAGAACAACGTGCGCCGCGACGGCTACAACCAGGAGCTGTCGTTTTTTTCCGCTTACCAGGGCAAGGACATGCTGATGCGTGTCCGCGTGGACCTGACCATAGACGAGGTCTTGGAGCTTTTGCCTTACAACCAGACTTTCATAGGGGCCAACTACACCGAGCTGACGAAAACCGGTGACGGAATGGATTTTGAGATGACCGAAGGCAAGCCCGCCCGCGAGATTCTGAGCCGCAGCAACTTGCTGCACCTTTTTGCCGTGGGCGAAAGGTCTTTCACATACGAATACAGGATCGGCAAGGTCGGCAGCAAGTTCTCCTGGGTGCGCGGGGTGGCCAAGCTCTGGGAGTCACCCGACAACAAGCACGTGGAGCTGTTCTTCTATGTCTACGACATTTCAGAGCAGAAGAACGAGCAGCAGCTCATAGGGAGCATCATAAATTCGGTCTATGAGAAGATAGGCATAATAGACCTGCCCGAAGGCAAGTTCAGGAATTTCATGGTGAACAAGGAGATCGTCTCCGACATCGGGGTTTCGTACGACGAGTACATGCTGTATTCCGTCGCGTCCAACTACATTCCCGAGTCCGACCAGGCCGTGTTCCGTGATGCCATGAAGCTGGAGACCGTGCGGAAGGAGCTGGAGGAGAGCAGCCTGTATTCTTTCCAGACGCCTTACCTGGAGATGGCGGAATCCGGAGGGGGCATACGCAAGGCCTACAAGATGATCCGATTCTGCTACATGGACGACTCGCATACGGAGATAGTGCTCTGCATTTCTGACGTGACCAAGCAGTGCGAGAAGGATGTGGAGCAGCGGCAGATGCTCATGGAGGCCCTGGACAAGGCAGAAAGCGCCAACAAGGCCAAGAGCGAGTTCGTCTCGCGCATAAGCCACGACATCCGCACCCCCATAGGGGCCATACAGAACCTGACCCAGTTCGCGAAGAACGACGTGGACGACAAGGAGAAGCTGTTCCACGACCTGGAGCGGATAGAAACCAGCAACAAATTCCTCCTGTCGCTCATCAACGACGTCCTGGACATCTCCAAGGTGGACAAGGGGCAGATAAAGCTCACCCCCGAGGTGTTCCCCTACGAGGAGTTCATAGACGGCATACGGAACATAATGGAACCGATGTGCGCCAACAAGGGCCTGCACTGGCAGCTCAACGATGCTGCGGAAGGCTACGGAGGCGCGATCGTCATAGACCACGTGCGCCTGAACCAGATTGCCCTGAACCTGCTTTCCAATGCCGTGAAGTATACGCCGGAATGCGGTGACGTAAGCTACACATCCAAGAGCCGCCGGCTGAGCGACGGGAAATTCCTCCTCGCGTTTGAGGTCAGGGACAACGGTATAGGCATGAGCGAGGAATTCCAGAAACACATGTTCGAGGAATTCTCCCAGGAATATGACAACTCCCAGAGGCCCAAGGGCATAACCGGAACCGGACTGGGACTCGCCATAGTCAAGCGCATGGTTGACCTGATGGGCGGGAAACTGACAGTAGACAGCCAGATGGGGATAGGCACCCGCGTGAACGTGGAGATTCCCTGCGAGTTCCGTTCCGACGAGCAAATCATGCAGTCCCAGAAGAAGGACCTGGAACAGGAGAAAAAGGATGAAAATACCAGCGTGAAACTGGCGGGCAAGGTTCTTCTGGCGGAGGACAATCCCATAAACACCGACATAGCCATGACCATACTGGACATATTCGGCTGCAAAGTGGATCATGCGGAAAACGGCAAGGAGGCGGTGGAGCTGTTCGCCTTCTCCAAGCCGGACGAATATTCAGTAATCCTCATGGACATCCAGATGCCTTTTATGGACGGCTACGAGGCTACCCGGCGGATCCGCGCCCTCAAGCGCGATGACGCCAAGACCGTCCCTATTATAGCCATGACAGCCGATGCCTTTGAGGACGCGCGGCAGAAGGCGTACGATGCCGGAGTGGACGATTACCTGACCAAGCCCCTGAACCCGAAAGAGCTTAAGCGCCGCCTGCTGGACATAAGCTGAGCCAGTAAAAAAGCACGGCAACACACGATGCGAGCAAGGCGCAGCATTGTGTGGCCGTGGACTTTTGCAACAGGCTCAGCTGATTTTTTCGCTACAGCCTGCCCATTGCCGCAAGGATGAGGCTGGCAGAGACCGTCGCGGCAGTTTCCGTTCTCAGCACGCGGCCGCCCATGCTCAGCAGGCGGAAGCCTGCTCCTGCAAGCATGTCGCGCTCCCCGTCCGTCCAGCCGCGCTCGCTGCCGATTGCCGAGACCGCCCGCACCCCGTCTTCCCGCAGCTGCTCCCCGGCGGACGACAGCCAGGACGGCAGGCCGCCTTCTGCCCTCACGTTGTCCATCGCAAGCCTGACGGTCCGCCCCGTTTCCTGCTCCAGCTCAGCCAGGGCAGAAGGCAGGTCCGGGCAGATCCTCACGCGGGGAACGTGGGTGCTGGCCGCCTGAACCGTCCCTTCCAGAAGCATCTTTCGGCACTCATCCTCATCGTACAGGCTGGACTTCAGGTAGGATTTTTCTACCAGCTGGGTTCCGCACAGGTACACCGCACAGACCCCCAGGCCCGCCATGTCGCGCAGGAGCCTCTTCAGCTGGATGGGGCGGGGAAAGCCG
>CAMNGY010000069.1 GCA_946538795.1 uncultured Treponema sp. | reverse complement strand
TAGAGCAGGGCAAGGTACTGGCCCAGCGCGGAATTGTGGAAGGTCACGCTGACGGGAGCGGTGTCCGCGTTCTCCGCGGCCTGCCTGGCCCTGACAAGATCGGCCTCATAACGCTGGGCTATGTGCTGGGACTTGTTCTCAAAGCGGTTTATCTCAACGATCGCGTCCTCCAGCATCCCCAGATGATAGTAGGACAGGGACTTGAACAGGTTCAGGTACAGGTCCTCGTAGTCCTCACCCGCGTAATCGATCACGAGGTCGTTGACGATGAAAGACCCTATGGCCTGGCCTATGCTCTTCGCAAAATACTCGTCTATCCTGCTTTCCGTCCGGGTCAGCTTCTTTATGGATCCGGCGTAGTCCCCCGTATAATAGGACAGAAGCCCCTCGTCCAGCCCCTGCACGACGACGCTCTTCTTGTCATAGAGCTTCTTGCCGTTCTTTTCTATATATGAGAGCCGCGACGCATAGTCAATTGCCGGGGAAGGCAGGGAGAAGATGAAAAATACCATGGCCATGGCGCCGGCAAGCCGCCATGTTTTTGCTGTGCGCATGCTCATATATAGAAGAACAAAGCTGGGCGCGAATGATTACGGGCCGCGAGAGGTAAAAAAGCTGTTTTTTAATCCTGTCCTTGTAATCAACGGCAGGAACCGTTGTTTGACTGTTAGTGAGCACAAATATTATGGAGAAAGACAAAATGATGCGAAAGAACGTGAGGAACCTTGTTCTGTTTATATGCGCCGCAGTCCTCGGGCTTACCCTCATAGCCCTGGCAGGATGCTCATCCTCCTCGACGGACGTTGACCGCGTGAGCGACACCAAAAAGACCGACTACTCAGGCTATTGGAACGACACCGACGTGCGGCTGGTCGCCAAGGACATAATAAAGGACTTCAACAACTCCAAGGCAATAAAGAAGTGGCCGAAGACGCACGGCAAGGAAGTTCCCGTAGTGATAATCGGCTCCTACAAGAATGCGAGCGACGAGCACATCGACACCCGCATCCTGACGGACTACCTGCAGGCAGAGCTTCTTGAGGACGAGAACGTCAAGTTCGTCTCCCAGAAAGAGGACAGGGCCGAAGTCCGGGAGGAGCGGGAGGACCAGCAGGTGAATGCCCGCGCCGAGACACGTGCAAGGATGTACTCCGAAACCGGAGCCGACTACATGATGCAGGGATCCATACGCACCATAGTGGAGTCAACCGACGACGGCAAGAAGACGGCCCGCACCTATTACGTCGTCACGGAGCTGATTGACATTGAGACAAACGAGATTCTCTGGAAAAACGACAACCACGAAATAAAGAAGATAATCAAGCGCAAGTCAAAGAGGCGCTAGCAGCACAGGCACGGCAGGAACCAAGAGGAAAGCCCGGCAAAATGCCGGGCCTCCTCTTTAGGCCCGCCCATAGCCGGCTGTCAGGCCGTGCGTTCCGCCATAAGCTTCACGATGCGGCTGGTGCCAAGCCGGGTCGCCCCCAGCTCTATGAATTTCCTTGCATCGTCAAGCGTGGATATACCCCCCGCCGCCTTCACCTGCACGGAAGGCCCGACGTTGGCCTTGAGCAGGGCCACATCGTCAAACGTCGCCCCGCCTGAGGAAAAGCCGGTGCTTGTCTTTATGAAGTCCGCGCCGGAATCCGTCACAATACGGCACATCTGTATCTTCTCGTCGTCAGTCAGCAGGCATGCCTCTATTATGACCTTGAGAATTTTCCCGGGACAGCTGGCGCGGATCCGCTTGATTTCATCAAGGACATAGTCGTATTTCCCGGACTTGAGCCAGCCTATGTTTATGACCATGTCCAGCTCGTCAGCCCCGTTCTGAACCGCATCCGCGGCCTCATAAACCTTGGAGGCAGTGGATGAGGAACCGTTGGGAAAGCCGATGACCGTGCACACCCTCATCTTGCCGCCAAGGTACGCGGATGCCTGGGCGACATAGCACGGAGGGATGCAGACGGAGGCCGTCTTGTACAGGAGGGCCTCGTCGCACAAAGCGCGGACCTGCTCCCAGGTCGCGTCCGCCTTAAGGAGCGTGTGGTCAACGTATTTTAAAAGCTCCTCATCGCCCATCATTTGCCCGCCCTGTCCTTCTGGATCAGAATCCTCACGGCCTCAACCGCCGTCCGTATGGCCCCGTCCGTGTCGTGGACGATAGGGTTCGGCATGCCCTTCCTGGCCCTCTCCTGGTTGCCCATGACCAGGAACACGGAGCCAACCCGCACGCGGAGGAACTGGCCCACGATGAACAAGGCGGCGCTCTCCATCTCGGAGGCCAGGCAGCCCATCCGTATCCAGGCCTCCCACTTGTTCAGAAGCTCGTAGCTGACGGGCTTTATCTCAGGGGAATGCTGCCCGTAGAACGAATCCTTGCATTGCACCACCCCGGCATGATGCGCCATGCCCAGCTTTTCCGCGCCGGCAATCAGGCTGTTCACCACGTCCAGGTTGGCCACGGCCGGGAATTCGATGGGAGCATACTCCTTGCTGGTTCCCTCCTGCCGTATGGCTCCCGTCGCTATTACCAGGTCCCCCGAATTCACGTCCAGCTGCATACCGCCGCAGGTTCCTATCCTGACGAAGGTGTCTGCCCCGCAAGCCACCAGCTCCTCCATTGCGATGGACGCGCTGGGTCCGCCTATCCCCGTGGAAGTCACGCTGACGCTCTCTCCGTCAAGGCTGCCGGTGTAGGTGACGAACTCGCGGCTGTCCGCCATGAGGCGGGGATTGTCAAAATACCTGGCAATCTTCTCGCAGCGCTTGGGATCGCCCGGCAGGATCACGTAGCGGCCCACGTCCCCCTTCCCGCACTGGATGTGATACAGCTTGTCCTTGTCCTCTGAATAGTTGACCATCTTTCTACCTCCTGAAGCTCAGTATTTGCTCCGTATGTTGTTTATATCCTCCATGGTCCCCCCTCCGTGGTCATCCGCGGCCCTGAAGGCACCGCGTTCTACCAGCCGCAGGAAGGCATCCACCACGTCCGGCATCAGCTGGGATCCGCTGACCTCCCTCATTATGGAAACCGCCTTGTCAAAGTTCATGCGCTTGCGGTACGGACGGTCGGAATACATGGCGTCAAAGGTGTCCGCGACGGTGATTATCTGTGCCACCCGCGGTATGTCCTTCCCCGCAAGGCCCCTGGGGTAGCCCCTTCCGTCCGGCCGCTCGTGGTGCGTCCCCGCACCGACCGCAAGCTCCGGCATGATGCTTATGTCCTTGAGCGCCTCATACCCCAATGCGGAATGTGACTTTATGACGCTGAACTCGGAATCCGTCAGCTTGCCCGGCTTGTTCAGTATTTCCGACGGTATGCCTATCTTGCCTATGTCGTGCAGCAGGGCGATGTTGTAGTATTTTTCTACGGTGTCCTCATCGTAGCCCAGCTCCCGTGCCAGCATCTGCGTGTATTCCGCGACGCGCGACGAATGGCCGTTGGTATAGCTGTCCTTCATGTCTATGACCTTGGCGAAGGCCTCGACTATCTCACGGGTCAGCTGCCTCTGCTCCCGCTCCTTCCTCATTATGCGCCGCGTCCGGTAGTAGGTGCAGGACCTGACCACGCAGTAAAGCGCGGCCAGAAGCAGGAAGACGGCGCCCGCCCTGGCCCACGGCTGCTCCCACAAGGCCTTCCGCTTCACTATCGTCACGTCCAGCATCTGCGTGCCGACTCCCTGCGGGTTCAGCAGCTGCATGACGAAATGATAGCTTCCGCCCCTCAGGTTCGTGTAGCTGACAGGCAGGAAATCCTTGCGCTTCAGGACTGCCGCTTCCGTGTCAAAGCCGCCGAGCCTGTAGCTCAGCATCGGGTCGGCCAGAGAGTAATTGCACACATGCCCGTGGATGGTAAGCTTCCTGACAGACGGGGACAGCATGAAGCGGCCGTCAGGCCCGGGGTATATGGTCGCCCCGTCCGCGACGACGTACGGGACAGACATCTTGCAGGCGGAGGAGCTTTCAATGCTGGAGTTTATGTTTACCCTGGCCACGCCGGTCATCCCGGCTATGTACAGGTCGCCGGCTTCCGTAAGACCGCTGTAGGAGTTGGAGGTGGCTATGCAGGGCAGGCCCTCGTCCAGCCCGTAGTGCAGGGGAGAAAGCTTCCCGCCTTTCAAAATCATGTCCGTGTCCACCACGTATATTCCGTTGCTGCTCAGCACCCAAACCTGGCCCCAGCCATTCTCATAGAGGTCAAAGTTGTTGGCATACGGAAAGCCCCGCACCGTATGGATCCGGCGGTCTTCCGTCATGTAGGCCAAGGAGTTGCCGGTGACAATCCAGATAAGCTCGTGCTGATGGCTCCGCTTGAGCCGCATGACGACCTCAGAGCCAAGCCCGTCCTCCGTTCCGATGTGGCTTGTCCCGCCTTCCCCGATGACGTAAATTCCGCCTCCGTCCGAGCCGGCCAGGATGTCCCCGTTCCCCGCCTGCACCGCGCTCAAAATCTCGGAATTGTATATACCCTCCGCCTTGCCATAGGTCCTGACGACCTTGTCGTCCTTTATTATAGCGATCCCGCCGGAACAACTGACCAGGATGCCGCCGTCGTCCATCTCGAACACGGCGCGCACGCGGTTGGAAGGAAGACCGTCCGCGGCGGAAAAGCTCACGGCATCCCTGCCGTCATACCGCAGCAGGGCATGGTCCCCGAAGCTGGAAAGCCAGAGCCTTCCCCTGCTGTCCTTTATGAGAGAGCGTACGGAACTGTCCTCAAGCATCTTTATAAGGTCATTCCCGTCCCCGAGCGGAAGAGAGCCGACCCGCTTCCCGTCATGCAGGACCAGAAGCCCGCTGTTCTTTGTCCCGACGAACAGTTTCCCGCCGTACATGCAGGTCGTATAGACGACCTCAGGATCAAGGCCGCACTGGTCAAAGACGTCCGTGAACTGGTTGGGAACCAGCTTCATTATGCCCTGCTGGGAGGAGGCGAACCAGAGGTTGCCCTGATAGTCGGCCATCATCGACTCGACGGATGTGGTCATGGGCAGGTTCGGAAGCTGCCTGAACCTTCCGGCCTCAAGGCAGCATATACCGTTGTCCGCGCACAGCCATACCCTGCCGCCCAGCTTCCTGAGTGAATTCATGTGGCTGACCGGGGCGGTGTATACGGATTCCTCCTTCCAGCCGCAGTCCAGCGAGCCATAATGAAGCAGATCGCCATCCGTCCCCAGGTACAGGAAGCCCGGCCTGTCAGAATCCGCCAGTATGGCACGTATCCCACTTATTCCGCTGTCTTCCGGAGAACAGAAAGCCAGCAGCCTGCGGTCCTTCAGAATAAAAACGGCTCCATCCTTTGTAAGGCCGTACACCCTGTCGCCGCAAGCCTCAAGGGACCTTATGTAAGCATCGTTTATCGCAGGCTCATCCACCTGCTGCAGGACCAGGTCCGGACCCACGACGGCAACCCCGTGCGTCGTGGCAAGGTATACGTCGCCCCCGGAGTCCTCCGTTATTGAGCGCACGGACAGGGACTTGAGGCCGTCCTCCTTTCCGAACAGCCTGATTCCGTCGCCCTCCCAGACGGATGCCCCCCCGTCGTTCATGCCGACCCACAGCCTCTTGTGAGAGTCCACGTACAGGCTCATCACGCCCGTCAGCCCCTGCGCGGAGGAATAGTGGACGAACCTGCTGCCGTCATAGCGGACAAGGCCGCTGTAGCTCCCTATCCAGATGAAACCTTCGTCCGTCTCCGCTATCGCGTTGGCCTCGGACGTGGGCAAGCCGTTCCTGTTGTCATACAGTACGGCGGAACAGGAAACCGGCCCGAATACGTCCAGAAGCGGGCCGTCCGCAAATGCCTCGCTGGAAAAGAGCAGGGAAACGAGAATCAAGGAAAGGATGCGGACCAGCCCGGACCCGCGCGGGCACAAAAATCGCCGACGTTCCAAACTAGCCCCCTATGAAGCTGATCCGGCCCTGCCCGGCCGGAACGGCATACTCGCCGGCAGTCCCGGCAGCCAGCCCTGCCAGCGCGGACTCCATGCATCCGAGGAGGTCCCCCCCGTCAAGCAGGAGCTCCGCCCCCCGGAAAGCCGTCATGCCGTCCCCGCACTTGAGCAAAAGGTAATCCGGCCCGGCGACGGTGTAAAGGGCATCCTCCTCAAGGGGAAGACCGCCGACCGTAACCCCGCGCACCCGCCGGGGTCCCTCTATGCCGATGCACATCCCGTATTCATCGGCAATGCAGCCGTTCGGCACGGAAATGTCAACCACGCAGCTAAGGCCGGACACCTGCAAGAAGCCCCCGCTGCTTCCGGGAAGCATGCGCGCGCCCCATTCCAGCGCGTCCAGAATCTGCCGCCCGGACGCCCGCACCATGCACAGGGCGTTGCCGAACGGGAACACGCCCAAAAGGTCACCGTACGTAACAGGGCCTTGGGACAGGCCGGCCCGTATGCCGCCTGAGTTCATGACGGCTATGTCGGCCCCGGCCGACATCCTCATCGCGTCCGTACAGAAGTCCCCCAGGTTCGTTTCCTTGCGGCGGACGTCCGCACAGCTGAGGTCCACGCCCAGGTCAGCGACGGCTTTCCCCAGCCTGCCTTCCAGCTCCTCCCGCAGGGCGCGGATTTTCCGCGCAATCTCGTTTTCTTCCCCGTAGCGGAATGCGGCACCGTCCCGGGAAGCGGCAGGGCGGGAGGCTTGTGACTGCCCGCCCATGAAGCCCACGTCGCCGGCTTTTTCCTCCCAGCGCCAGATGCCCGTGTCTATGCTCCCGTCCTTTGCCGAGATGCGGCTGTAGCCTATGCAGGAAAGCTTTGATCCCACGGCGGCCCGGACGACATCCTTCCCGGACTTGTTCCTGATGACCATGCGCTCGGTGTCGTGGCTGTGCCCGTCCAGAAGGACGTCTATACCGTCAGTATGGGAAAGCACATCCTCGCAGGTCCAGGGGCGGCTGTGCGCGCTTTTGCCCAGGTGGCCCACAAGGTACACGTAGTCCGCCCCTTCGGCCCTCGCACCGTCCACCGCGGACTGGACTGCCTCATACAGGGGGTCCCCGGTCATGTCCTGCATGAATGAATAGATGAAATTTCCGTCCCCGTCCTGGAAATTCGACGGGGAGGACGAGCTTATGGTTTCCGGAGTGGTCACGCCGACAAAGGCTATTTTCAGCCCGGCGGCCTCCTTAATGACGTAGGCCGGCAGGAGGGGCTTCCCTTCCCTGCTCAGGTTGCAGCAGACATAAGGGAAGCGGGCCTCCCCGGCAAGCTGCATGAAGCGGTCCACGCCATAGTCAAACTCGTGGTTTCCCGGCACCGCAACATCGTAGCGCATGTCGCCCATCAGGCCAACGATGGCCTCCCCCCGGCTGAGGGTGCCCAGCGGCTCGCCCCGAATGGAATCCCC
>CAMNGY010000068.1 GCA_946538795.1 uncultured Treponema sp. | reverse complement strand
GTTTATGTATTCGGTGTAGGTCTTGTTCCTGATGTTCATCCATTTATCGGTGGAGGCTATGTTGTCCACTACGACGATGTCCTTTATTCCCCGGTCGTTGAGCATCCTCACGACGCAGCTCCCTATAAAGCCCGCCCCGCCTGTCACAATGATCATTGTCTTTCACCCCATGCAGTTTTTTTGATTTTCTCTATTATGAATGTCGTTGAAAGTCCTTGCTCAAGCTTGATAAATTCAACTTTTCCGCCATACGACTTGACAAAATCAGCTCCGGCAACGGCTTTGCCTTTCCAATCCTCACCCTTTACCATTACATCAGGCTTTATTGCTTCGATAAGATTTTGAGGTGTGTCTTCTTCAAATGGAATTACAAAGTCAACACATTCAAGGGCTTTTAACAGGGCTATCCTGTTTTTTAAGTCAACGACAGGCCTGCTTTCGCCTTTTAGCCTGCGGATAGAATCATCGGAATTTACTGCGACTATAAGCACATCTCCGAAAGATTTTGCCTGCTGAAAACTCTTTATGTGCCCGGCATGAACAAGGTCAAAGCAACCATTCGTGAAAACAATTTTTTTGCCCTGTTTTTTTAGGTCTGAAATAATTCTCAGTACTTCATTCTTGGTTTTATCCTTTGTTTTTATTGAGAAAAGATGCTCCTCTATCTCGTTTGTGCTTGTCTGGGCTGTGCCAAATTTTGAAATCACAATAGATGCCGCTATATTCGCCAATGTTATTGCATAAGCAATTTCAAATCCTGCGCCTATAGCCAGGGCTATGACACTCACGACGGTGTCTCCTGCGCCCGTTACGTCTATAACTTCTTTTGCCTGTGTCGGAAAATCTGACTTTAAGCCGGAATCTTTTTCAATGACAGAAATACCTTTTTCAGAACGGGTATGAATGAAGTATTCTATATTGTTCTCTTTTAAAATCCGCAATGCTTCACTTTTAATTGAATCCTCGGAATCAAGAGAAACGGCTCCGGACATATCAAGGAACTCTTTGTTGTTTGGCGTAATTGCCGTGGCCCCTTTGTATTTGCTGCAATTTTTTCCTTTCGGATCTACAACCACAGGAATGTTTCTTGCATTACATGCGTGAATGATAAGTGAGGCCAGCTCTTCACTGACAAAGCCCTTTGCATAATCCGAAAAAACAACGACCGTAACGTTTTTTAAAATGCCATCTATATTGTTTTTCAGCGTAAGCAAATATTCATCACTGGGAGAAATTATCTTTTCCTCATCAACTCTTAGGAATTGTTGATTCTGTGAGATTATTCTGGTTTTTACAATGGTGTCGTCAAATTTCCAAAGTCTTGAACAGTCGATACCCCTTTCTGTAAGCAGTTTTTCACAAATTCTTCCTTCGGAATCATTGCCGATGCGTCCTAAGGCGTGGACCATAGCTCCTAATGATTTTAAATTAGCGAGAACATTTCCTGCACCGCCAAGTTTTCTTTCTGTCTTAGTTTGATTAAGAACAGGAACTGGAGCCTCCGGGGAAATTCTTGAGACATTGCCGATTATGTATTTATCTATCATCAAATCGCCAATTACAAGCACATTTTGTTCTTTAAAACTTTCCAGCGATTTCATATTTAAATTTCCAAATGCTTAACCTTTCTGATAAAACTTGTTCATAATCGTCCTGATTTTTGTCGCATCCCCCCATACACCGGGACTGTCATAGGGACGATCAGGAAACGCTCCGTATTTCAGCTTGATGTTGAAGTCATGCTCTTTTATGAAAGACTCAACCCGCTCCGCAAGTGTTTTTGGCTCTCCGGTGCAGACGTTTATGATGCCAGTGACTTCGTCCTGAAGGCTTGCCACCGCAATCATCTTGGCAAGCTCATCGACGTCAATAAAGTCATATTTGTTCTTGCCGCTCGTGAAGGGAAATTCTGTCTGTCCGTCGCGCGCTGCCCGGGATATTTTCCCAAAAATGGACGGGCTTTGCAAATCGTCACCGGTTATGTAATAGGCCCGGAGCCAGCGTACTTTGCAAGAGCCCTCTTTTGCGGAAAGCAATATGCTTTGCCTGAGCGCATTTTTAGCTATGCCGTATTGGGAAAGAGGGATGCATGGTGTGGCCTCATCAATGGCGCCTTCCCAGTAGCCTATTTCGTGCATGGTTCCCATTACGGAAAGCCGTGGCAATCCTCCTCCCATCATGTTCCGAAGGAAAGTGACATGGTTGGACAAGTCGTCCATGTGGGCCGGTGAGTTGTGCTTGAAGCCGTCCCTCCATGCCAGATGGATGCATGCATCCGGCTTGCCTATCCGGTTGTATATGTCTTTTTCCCCGGAAAAAATGGGGATGCCGCAAAAAACAGCACGGGAATCAATGCCGTTACATCCAAGGCTTGAGGCGATTACCTCGTGGCCCATATTAAGCAGCTGCGTTACGACGTGGCGGCCGATATATCCGCCAGCACCTGTAACCAAAACTTTCATGAGAATTTTCTCCTTATTAGGTCATATATTTTTTTTCCGGGAAGCCAGATGAACATAGGGACAAAAAGCCGTATCAGTTCTTTCATCCAGTACAGCAGCCCCTTTTCCTGCCAAGGTGTCATTTTATTTCTGATTTCTGTATCAAAGAAATTGCAGACTCCGAAGAAATCACTTTCGTTATGAAGTTTGAAAAACTTGTCAACAAGGTTTCCCAGCATGTAATACAAGTTTGTCATCTCGGTCCTTGCATAATCCGTTGAAAACACATACGCCGTATAAAAACCGGCATCCTGCTCAACATAGGAATAAAGCCTTTCTATTGCATGCAACGACGTTCCGTTTTGTTTGTTCGGCTCTTTGGGAAAGTCCTCATATTTCCATCCGTAATCCAGCAGCTTCTTCATTCCTTGTGGCCGGAACCAGAACATGGTCCCCATCGGGGCGACAATATCCTTCTCTGCCGATAAGGGGATTGAAAGTTTCAGCTTTTCTTTCAGGTCAAGGACGCTTTCAATGTTTGAATGCCATTTCCAATCAATTGCTAAAGTTCCAAACCAGTCACCGTGATTTGGAGGCGGAGGGCATAGGAGGCCCAGACGCGGCTCTTTTTCAAAACGTGAAATAATCTGCTCGACCAATGCTTTGCTTCCAAGCAAATTTTTGAAGCATCTTTCGGAAAAATAGAAACCTTTTATTCCATAGTTAACTTGACCGACTTTTTTGTCATGCATAAAGCAGACCAGGTCGTAACTCATTATGTACGGTGCGGCTCCTACAAGCAGAGAGGAAACGTCACGCCCGCGGTTTTCTATGAGAATGACCCTGACGGAATTCCAGGGGCCTTTTGCAAACTTTTCCTCGATTATATGTTTCTTCTCTTCTGAATCGGTCGTGATATAGATGTCGCTGTATGCAGGCATCGAAAGCGCATATTCATAGCAGTAGTCAACAAGGTCAGGAAAATACTCGTGGATGACCAGAGCGATTTTCTGCTGGCGCGGAATCTCGGAAGGCCTTTCTTTTGACGGCAGTATATAGTTAAGGTTCGCCGCGTTTTTTATGTCGCAGAGGTGATTTGTACGCAAAAGGTTTTCCCAAATCAGCTCCGTGTCATATAATGAATTCCTTTCAAGAAACTCAAGAATCTGAGCAGCCTGACTCCCATCGCTGTCGCATAAAATGTCAAAATATGGAACGAAAAAGCTCCGCCTTTTGAATATAGGGCATCGACATTTCTGGAATAGTTCTACAGGCGTCTTCATCAACGGATAGTTTGAAAAGCCCGCATCCGTATCGGCATAGACCTTCCATGTGAATCCTATGTCGGCGAAATGCTTCGTGAAAATTGCCTCGTGCTTGCCTATCGCATCAAAGTAGTTCAGTATTTCTGGACGCTTGTCCCAATAAGTCTGGAATGCGGGGCTTTTGATCATGCCGGAGCGGACCGCAATCCAATGGCTCTGTATGTGCTCAGGGATATACCCATATTCAATGCCAAAAGGGTTGAGCATAACTTTGTGGTATGCCGTTATTCCCCAGAAGTCCACGTCCTCGGCATCCATCTTTGCGAACAGTTCGGAAAACGGATACACAGGCCCCATAATCGTATGGTTCATGAATATGACTTCATCGAACTGCCTGAGCTTTTCCCATCCGTACGAATCAATGGCTGCCTTGTAGGCCCATACGTCAAAACCTTTGTTTTCACGTACCAGCAACATCGGCGTGATTTCCTTGAAGATGCTGAGGCCTTCAGCTGTAAGGTTGCCGTTGCAGACAACGAAAATTTCGGAGCAATGCGCTTTGAGCGCATTAAGCATGTATGGGACATACCTGTCCACAATGCCGTCCGCATCATAAAAAAAGTAAATTATGAGCCTGTTTATAGGGTTCCTTTTTAGAATCATCTTGTGTCGTCTTCTGTTTTTTATTGTGTCCCGATAAAACCTTGTCTTTTGCAGGTTTTAGACGTTGACGAGAGTCGGTGCCTTGCTTTGTCAGGTTTTAGACGTTGCTGCGAGTCGGTGCCTTGCCCCATCGTTGCTCTGACGGTGGTAGATCCTGATTTGAGAGGATTATGCCTTTCCTGTAGTCCGCCTCTGCCCTGTCCACCGCCAGGTAGTAGGCCCAGACCCCTCTTCTGCGGCAATCTTCATGTACGTCTTCAGCGCCGTCATGTACTCATCTAAGTTCGCTAACGCGAACGTTACGGCTAACGCCTCACACGGGATCTCTGAGGCATTGCAGAATTATTGACCTTTGCAAGGATGTATTTTGGGTAACTGAAATTATATAGTTATCCCCATTCGGATTCAAAATTGGCGGACGTTTATTTTAGTTTATTTTACATGAATCCTAAAACGTCACATACTCATATATGTATAAACGTAAATGATGTTGTCTAATACTTAGCTGAATGCATACAGCCTGCTGTTGTTATCTATTTCACGTATGAATTGCATGACTTCGGTACGGGGAATTTCCTTTTCATACACCAAATGGCAGTATATGCAGGCATTTGATCTTCCTGCCTTACAGCCTTTTCACTTGACGAACTTTTCTATCCTGCACTCGTGGGTCTTGGCGGTCTCGTCGTAGTTCACGCCGATAAAGAGCAGGTCGCCGGAATACGCCGACAGGGAGTCAAAGTAGCACTTCTCCCGTATCTGCGTAATCGCGCTGTCGGCACAGCCGTTGCGCTTCAGCTCGATTATCATTGCGGGGATGCCAGGCACGAAGGGGATGAACACGACATCGGCAAATCCCTTCCCGGTGGTCATCTCCTTTATAATCGTGTACTTGTTCAGCGCGTAGATGTATGACAGGTAAATCGCCGACTGCAGCGCGTCCTCGTTGTTGTAGGAGCGGTTTGAGGTGACATGGATGTGGCTCTCGTCCAGCGATTTTGCAACCGCATCTGCATTCAGTCTCAGCGTCTCTGCCAGGAGCTCCTTGGAGGACTGGATAATCCTGTTCGTGACGGCGTACTCGTCCACAACGGACACGGCCCTTTTCCATTCCTGCTGGACTTCCTTGTTCGGGATGCGGCAGGTTTCAGTCTCACTGTCATAAGAAAGGTATCCCAAATGTATCAGGTATGTGAACACATCGTCTTTGCCTTTGAATTCTGTCATGGTGTTCATGTACATGACGGTGTCCACGTCCACGCTCTCGCCTGCCAGCATGCGGATTACGTCTTCCTTTGTACCCGCATAGTTAGCCTGGATTCTGTCGGCTATGACCGCATATGTAGAAGTCTTGCTCCAGTAGCTCTTGCAGGCCCCGCCCTTCAGTGACTTCACCACGGACTCCGGGTTGTAAATCTCGTAGCCATGCTGCCTGTAGCCGTCGTACCACCTCTGGAGCTCCCCGAAGTCTGCCCCGTACTCCGCGCACAGGGCCTGCACCTCCGGCGCGGTGAAGCCGATGAACTCCGCCAGTTCCCCCGCGTCCAGAATCGTGTACTCCTCGAAGTTGTTCAGCTTGGACTGCACGCGGTCACGTACCACGGGAAGAATCCCTGTGATGTAGGCCAGTGCGATGGCGGGCCGCAGGGTGTTGCTCTTGAACAGCCCGTTCAGGAAGTCCAGGTACTGGTCGAAGAGTTTCTGGCTCACGTTCTCGCGCACGAGCACGTCGTACTCGTCTATGATGACGACGAAACGCTCGTCTTTCTCGTCATAGACCTTGAGAATGCAGTCACCGACGGAGTCATACTTGTCAAATGCGATGTCGGGGAACTGCTTTGAAAATTCCGTACATATCCTGTGCTGAAGCCTGTCAAGAAGGCCATCTGTGTTCTTTGCGTTCCTGAACTCGCTGTTCATGTCTATCTGAATCACGTTCAGCTTGTTCAGGTAGGTCTCGAAACATTCCTCTCCGCTTATCCTGTAGGGGGCGAACAGCTGGCGAGAGTCGCAGCCCTTGGAATAGTAGGCCGACAGCATGTTGCCCGCTATCGTCTTTCCGAACCTGCGGGGGCGGGACACGCAGACGTATTTGTTGGCCGTCTGCATGATGTCGTTCAGTGCGCTTATCATCATCGTCTTGTCCACGTAGATTTTTGAGCGTACCGTCTCCGTAAAGTTCGCATTGTTCGGGTTCATGTAGATTCCCATGACTTGCTCCTCCCTGCCATGTGCGGTCAGTATAGCACGGGAGGGGAGGAGGGACAAGGTGGCGATTAAAAGACTCCGATAAAAGGGTACTTTCTTCCTGCGTTCACTAGGATACGGCTCGCGCCCCTGCGGACAGGCAGGACAGCATCCCGGGGAGCGGGGCGGACAAGCGTCCTGTCTTACGCCCCGCGCGGCCGGAGATTCCCGTGTCCGTCAGGTCGGGATCACCTGCCCGTCCACTTCCCGCTCATGTCAAAATACTTCGCGGCCCTGTCGAACGCGGGATGCCTCCCGTCCTTCTCCGAGAGGAGAGGGGTGATGCCGGGTGCGACGGAGGCCCAGTCTATGCCGACCGTCGCGTCGTTCCACATGAGCCCGCCCTCCCCGGACGGGTCGTAGAAGTCCGTGCACTTGTATGCGAACACGGCCGTGTCCGACAGCACGCAGAAGCCGTGCGCGAAGCCTTCCGGTATGTAGAACTGGTTCTGCCTCTCCGAATCAAGGATCACTCCGTAGTAGCCCCCGAAGGTTGCCGAGCCGTTCCTCAGGTCCACCGCGACGTCGTACACGCGCCCGTATACGGCCCGCACGAGCTTCCCCTGCGGGTGCCTGGTCTGGAAGTGCAGGCCCCTCAGGACCCCTCTGGAAGAGGAGGACTGGTTGTCCTGCACGAAGCGCATCGTCAGCCCGGCGTCAAAAAAGTCCCTCTCGGAATATACCTCGAAGAAGTATCCCCGGGCATCGCCGAATACACGCGGCTGTATCTCATAGAGGCCCTCTATCACGGTGCCGTC
>CAMNGY010000067.1 GCA_946538795.1 uncultured Treponema sp. | reverse complement strand
GCGGCAAGCTTGTTTCATGACCGCGGCAAGCTTATTTCATGGCCGCGGCAAGCTTGTCTCCTGACCGCGGAAAGCTTGTCTCATGACCAAACCATACGAACAATCAGGGGCCGGCCGCTTGCCCAATCAGAAAACAGCCTTGAATGTCGGAAAAAAAAGAGCTATAATCTCAGAATGAGCGAAAGCGAAGAAAATACGGACGAAGGATGGCCCTATCTGATTTTCAGCTCCGGCGAGGAGAAATACGCCGTGGAATCGTCATCCGTCAAAGAGATTGTCAGGAACAATACGATTTATCCCGTTCCATTCGCCCCACCATACGTAAAGGGAATCATAAACTGCTATTCAAGCCCTGTTGCCGCCGTAGACTGGTCGCTCTTCCTTGGCAAAGAAGAGACTAAAAAAGGAAAGGAGACAATTTTCCTTGTGCTGAAGGACTGTGACGACACGGCCTTGCAGATTGGGGGCATAGAGGAATTCAAGTACACGCAGGAAGTCAGCAAACAGCTGTTCCCACAGTCGGAAGAGCACGGCTGTTTTTGCGGGACAATCAGCTGGGAAGACAAGATGGTTCCCCTCGTGGACCTGAAGGCCGCTGTCGGAAAAATACGGAGGGACCTTGAAAACAGCTAATCTTTATGCAGGATTCGACTGGGGGAACCTGGAACTGCTCATTCCACAGCAGGATATAGCTGACGCACGGTTGGAGGAGGACACTGAGAACGGACAGGCGGAATCCATAGACGAAGCCGTGGGAAAGGCGTTCCGCAAGGCCGTTCCCCGGTCAGAAAACGGGATGCAATCCCTTCTGGTCATATCCGGGAAAAAATACAGGACGTCCGTGATGCCCCGCGTCATAACGGACGCAAGCCAAGCAGAATCAGGTCCTTCATGCCGGATCCTGCGCGACTCGTTCGCACGGCATGGATTTATGTCCGTAAGCTTCTGCGGTGACAAGATACGCTACGTAGTGGACATGGCAAAGCTTACGGAAGGAGGCGGATTATGATACGCATGCTTTTGGTGGATGATTCGGCCCTTATCCGGTCATTGCTCAAGCAGCTGTTCGGAACTGACGACCGTTTCGAAGTAGCCGGGGAGGCCACAAACGGAAAAGAAGCGGTGGAAAAGGCCAGGTTGGGCAACATAGACCTCATCATCATGGACATAAACATGCCCGTCATGGACGGCATAGAGGCCACCAGGCAGATTTCGGCATTCTCCAGCGCGGCCATAGTCATGTTCACGACGGAAGATTCCATGGATTCCACCTACAAGAGCATTTCGGCAGGTGCGCTCGAAGTCCTGAGCAAGCCAAATGTCACCGAAATGACCGACAGCATGCTGCAGGAATTCAGGGAAAAGATATACGTCATATCCCAGACCCGCAAGAACAAGGCTGTTTTCTACCGTACCGGGAAACCCCTTCCAAAAGCATCAGATGCAGCCGCTTCCTTTGACGGACAGAAGATTCCGCGAAGAAACTATGATCTCCTGCTTATAGGATCTTCGACGGGCGGGCCAAGCGCATTGCAGGCGATATTGCGGGGACTTCAGGAGGATTTTCCCATCCCCATCCTCATCACGCAGCACATAGACAAGCTTTTTGACAGTCAGCTCGTAAAATGGCTGGATGACACGACGGCATTCAGCGTGACGCTTGCCAAAAACGGCGAGCGGCCGGAAAAAGGTCACGTGTATGTGGCCCCGTCGGACAGACACCTGGTCATAAGCAAGGCAGCGGGGGCCTGCTTCATGGAGCTTGACGCCTCCCCCCCCCTTCACTTCCTGCGCCCGTCCGTGGACAAGATGTTCTCAAGCGCGGCCACGGCCCTAGGTGACAAAGCCCTGGCCATCGTACTGACGGGAATGGGGCGTGACGGCGCGGACGGTGCGGTCGAGATACGCAAAGCCGGAGGGAGCGTCCTGGCCCAGGATGAGGAAAGCTGCATCGTCTTTGGAATGCCGAAGGCAGTCATAGAGGCAGGGGCCGCGCAAGCCGTCCTCCCCTTGGACAAAATAGGTCCGGCCGTGCAGGCGGCCGTCATCCGCCCATAAGAGGTAACGCTGGCAGATGCTAAAAGAGTTCGATTCGATATTTCAAATGCTGGAAGCCCACTCCGGCCTTACGGTCTCAAGCGTCCACAGGCAGTATATGGAAAAGCTCATCCTTGAGCGGACTGCCAGCATGGGGGTAACGTCATCCGAATACTGCGAGCTGGTGCGAAGGGATGACGCGGAACTTTCCTACCTGACCAACGCGGCCGCCGTGAACGAGACATACTTCTTCAGGGAGGAAAAACAGTTCGATTTCCTGAAAAACGAAATATTCATTCCAAGCAAAACCCCGAAGCTGAGCATCTGGAGCGTGTCATGCTCCACGGGCGAGGAGCCGCTTTCCATATACACGCTGGCGAAGGACTGCGGCCTTACCCCCTCAATCTACGCATCAGATATAGACACCGATGTCCTTGCGACATTCAGGACAGGCATATACTCGAAGAACTCTTTCCGGGCAGACGGAGAAAAATACCGGCCCCTCATAGAGAAAAACGGCGTCTGGGACGGGGATAAGCTGACCCTTTCCCGGGATCTCATATCGAACATACATATATTCACCTATAACCTTGTCTCACAGGATCCCCCGCCTATTCCCGACGGAAGCATAGACATAATTTTCATGCGGAACGTTTTCATTTACTTCAGCCAGGAAGTAAGACGGAAAATCCTGACCAAAATGGCAAAAAGCCTGAAGGAAGACGGAATACTCCTCCTGTCCATAAATGAGGTAGGGAACATAGACAGAAAGGGAATTCCTTTTGAAAAACTCCATACGGATACAGTGTACTACCTGAAAAAGAGTTCCTTGCGGACGGAGAAAAAAGCCAGTCCAAGTGCCCCCTGCCCGGAGAGGCCCAAAATAATACTCCCTGCCAAATCTGTGCCAGCCCCAAGAACACCCCTTCCTGCAAACGGCAGTACGACAGCGGACGCATCCACAAAAAAAAGCAGGGCAAGCGCCCCGAACAGCGAATCCATACAGGAATTTTATGTGCGGCTGAACAAGCTCATCGAAAATGACGAGCTTGAGGCAGCCCGTAAAATTCTCTCAGAGAAAAACTTCATGCCGCACGAAATGGAGTTCAAATATTTTTTTTCCGCGCTCATATATGCGGACGAAGAGGATGAAAGCAACGCCAAGGAGCATCTGGAAAAAGCCATGATGCTGAACAAAGCCTTTTGGCCCGCAAGCTACAGGCTCGCCGTAATGCAGTACAAGAACGGGGAAACTGAAAAAGCAAAAGCGAGTTTTGAGGAATGCGGGAGAACAATATCGGAATACGTGGAAGCCGGCAAAAAGGACTATGACTTCCTCACGGAACAGTTCTGTCCGGAATATTTTAAGGTTCTGTGCGAGGGATACCTGAAGCACATGATGGAAGGATAGGAAAAGATGGCGTTCTCAAAAGATGCATTTGTCAAGGAATTCATCTCGGAAACGGGAGACAACCTTGACATCATCAACGACTCGATAATCAAACTGAAGAACGACGAGGGCGACAGGGACAGCCTGACCGTAATATTGCGGAGCCTGCACACAATAAAGGGCACGGCCCGTATGCTCTCCTATTCGACCATAGAGAGCATCTCCCACGGTCTGGAGGACGTATACAAGGGCCTGAGGGAGGGAAAATTCCGCCTGAGCGACAGGATAGTGCAGCTCACCTTCAAGACATGCGACATAATCAAAGGCTGCCTCAAGGGCATAGAGAACGGGGAATCGGGCAACGTGGACACCGGCGCCCTCTTCGAAATATACGAGAAAGCAGCCGAAGGCGTCTTCTTCTCGCTGGAGGACCTGGACAAGCTCAAGGGCGCGGATGATGACAGCGACGTACAAGAAGACCTCACGAACATCACGTCCATCCGCATACCCATCGAAAAGATAAATGCCATACTCAAGTCCATTGACGACATAATAACCAAGCAGTTCAGCTTTAAAAAACAGCTGGACGACCTGTGCGCCCAGAACCCGGACATGCGCATGGCGAATTTCCCGAACCAGATGAAAGAAGACGTGCTCCGGATAGAGCAGGCAGTCCTGACGGCCCAGCACCAGATCCTGGATCTCAGGCTGCTCCCGCTGGACATCATCCTGACACCGCTCAAGAAGCAAATAGAGCAAGAGGCCATAAATTCTGGCAAGGGGATAAAGTTCGACATACCCGCCGCAAATTTCATGCTGGACAAGTTCATTCTGGAAAAGCTCAGGGACATACTCCTGCATCTGATCAGGAACTGCATAGACCACGGCATAGAGGAAAAGGACGAGCGGAAGGCCGCCGGCAAAGATGAGACCGGGCTTATCTCCGTCACTGCCAGGCAGATGTCCAATCACTTGCTCATAAAAGTCAGCGATGACGGAAGGGGCATAGACTGGGAAAAAATCCGCAGGAAAGCCATGAAGATGTACCCCCTGGACGCGGCTGGCATACAGGAAGAAAACGAGAACGAGCTGCAGCAGTACCTGTACGCACCGGGTTTTTCCACGCTCAGCCAGCCGACCCTGCTTTCGGGAAGGGGAATGGGACTGGACATAGTCAGAAGCTCCATCGAGTCCATAAAAGGAAGGATGAAGCTGTCCTCCAAGAAAAACAAGGGAACCAGCTTCGAGCTTACGATACCTCTCACCGTCGCGACCCAGGAGGGGCTTTTCATACATTCAGGCGACATGAAATTCATGCTCCCCGCAGAATATGTGCTGGAGCTGGAGGACAACGACAACATACCGAAGACGGTCATACAGGACCAGACGTACATAAAGCTTGGCGACCGCCTGGTTCCGGTATACAGCCTTTCTTCCATACTCGGCACAGGGAAAACCCCGTCTTCTTTCCACATAATAGTCGTGGAGTACCTGGAAAGCTGCATAGGCATAATGGTCGATTCCGTAGACCAGTACGAAAACCTCGTGACCATACCCCTGCCCAAGATAATGCAGGGCATGAAGGGCATGAGGGGCATAGTCTTTGACGAGAACTATTCCATAATCCCCATCCTGAACATTCCCGACATAATCCAGAGGCTCAAGAAGCTGGTGGCATACGACCTCAAGAAGTCCAGGGTAAAAAGCATGAAAAGGACCTACTCCGTCCTTGTGGTGGACGATTCGGCAACCACAAGGGAAATTGAGGCCGCCATCTTTGAAAGCTCCGGCTATGCGGTAGAAACGGCGGTGGACGGTGTCGATGCCATGCGCAAGCTGAATGAAAAGCACATAGACGCAATCATAACGGATATAGCCATGCCCCGTATGGACGGGATAATGCTGCTGAACAACATACGGAGGCAGGAACAGTACGACGGCATGCCGATCATAGTGGTCTCCGGAGCTTATGATCCGGAGGCAAAGAAACAGTTCTTGGATGCGGGGGCGCAGGCCTTCATCGTCAAGACGGATTTCCAGAGGGGCAATCTCCTTCAGGCCGTCGAGGAGCTTTTAAATGTCAGACAATGAAGCAGGAAAAAAGAAAATCCTTCTGGCCATGTACTCCAAAGCCCAGTCTGCCTTCCTGAAAAAGGGCTTCGAAGAAGAGGGCTTTTCCGTCATCACTGCAAACGACGGAATACGGGCAGTACAGCTGGCGTCCGCAGTCCACCCCGACTGCGCGCTGGTAAGCACGGACCTTCCCGTAATAGACGCCTACGCATTCTCACGGATAATAAAGAATACTGATTACCTCCGGGACATAGCGGTCGTGATAGGGACTGCCGATGACGGTGAGAACTTCAGCTTCTGGACCAACAACTGCAAAAGCGACGCCAGCTGCCCCTTAAGCTCGGCAGGCAGCGGCACTATACTGAAAGCTGTGCGGGAGGCCATTGAAAGCTGCGGGAAGCTCAAAAAGGGGGAACGGAAAGGGCTAAGCTCGTCCGTTTCTTTCATAAAGCTTCTGGGAGATGCATACGACAAGGAACTGTACGGCCTGTACGTAACAAGGGAAGCCTACAAGATAGAGTCCCAGCGTTACGAGCTGAAATCCCTCATACAGACGATGGGGCAAACAATGCGGAGCGTCCTGGATTTTGACGCCTTCTCTCTCATCCTGAAAGGGGACCGTCTGGTTGAGATATACATGTTTTCGGATCAGCTTGACGATGCGGAGATTGCAGATTTCAAGCAGATAGCAAGGGCAGACTTTGACGCGAAGTCCGATACCGTTGGCGGGAACAACTGGCAGCAGGCATGGAAACTTCAGGAACGCTTCAGGACGGACAAGAACAAAGCTGCCGGTTCAAAGAAAATAAGGAGCTACGAAAAGTTCCCACTGGAAGACGAGGAAGCCAAGGACGGGATACCCTACACTGCCCACCTGGGCCTCTGCCGTGACCTGCTTTCCAACAGCAGGACCAGGGAGAGGCTGGCCGAATTCATCAGCATATATACCCCGCTCATAAAGAAGACCGTGGAATTCAAGCAGATAGAGGAAGCCGAGCGGAGGGTGGAGAAGGCTTTCTCCCGCTTCCTGCCCCTTTCGGTCATAAAAGGAATAATAAAGGACGAAAGCTCCTTCGGCGAAAGCGCCGGCGAAAAGCGCCAGGTTGCCATACTCATGGCGGACATACGGAATTTCACTGCGATAAGCGAAAAGAATTCCCCGGAAAACGTCGTTGACTTCCTGAACATGTTCTTCGCCAAGATGGGGAAGATAATCATTGCCCACGGAGGCACCATAGACAAATTCATGGGAGACGCGGTAATGGCCCTGTTCGGCGCGCCCGAAAGCTACATATACAACGGGAACCGGGCCGCCAACGCGGCGCTTGAAATGAGCAGGGCCGCCAAACAGATAGACACCAGCCTGCTGAACATGGGAGGAAACGAATTCCGGATAGGAATCGGCATAAACTACGGTACCCCTATCGTCGGTGCCTTGGGCAGCGAGGAGAAGAAAGAGTATACAGTAATAGGCGATGACGTGAACCTGGCCTCGCGGGTAGAAAGCCTGACCAAGCGTTATGGGGCCGAGATACTGATCACCGAAAGCGTCAAGAAAGATATAGATGCCGTGCGGGAAGCCGTAAAGGGAAAAGAGCTTCCTGAGACGGAGGAAGATTCCATTCCCCACCTCATACGGCACATAGACAACGTAAAAGTCAAAGGCAAGACCCATGCTGTCCGAATTTACGCGCTGAGTGCGGATGACGAGAAATTTTCCGCATCCTTCCTGGACAACTACAGGAAAGGCCTGAACCAGTACGAGATAGGAAACTTCAAGACCGCAGGAGAATACTTCCTGCTTGCTGACAAGGAGAATCCCGGCGACAAGGCCACCCAGGAGATGCTGGACAGGTGCAGGAAGTTCTTCAAGGAAAAACCGAAGGA
>CAMNGY010000066.1 GCA_946538795.1 uncultured Treponema sp. | reverse complement strand
TTTCAAGGAAGGAAGACCGAGGATAAGTACAAAGAAAACTGATTATGCAGTATCATTGATTGAAGATGGACACACATATAAGGAAGTTGCCGACACACTAGGTATATCAAAGAGTACCATTATACGGGCTGTCAGGAGACACAGAGCAGACACAATGCAGGAAAAAGACCAATAGAGACACCAGACAGAGAGCTTGTAGATAATCTTCAGGCTCTTTTCCTTTTTGTATCTTTGATAATATCATAATGATATATCTGTCTTCTCATCTGTTTATATTATTTGTGGCGGGGAAATAAGAAGTAAAAAGTGTGGCACGGATTGAAGGAAGAAGACTGTAATAGAGGCATGAGTATACAAACTAGGAATTGTTCCAGAATGCAAAGGGGAAAACAGGTTTCAAAGACAAGCATCATAATTTCTGTTTGGTGTCCTTATAAATTAATTGTTCCACTCTTGGGAGAAAGAAAACGCTAAAAGGGAGATGATAGATAATCATCAAGGATTCAGGTTTATGTCTTGCATGTACACGACATGATTCTATCGGGGCCATTCAGACCAGATATACCGCTTCAGGCCATTCAGGGCCTTTACGTGTCTTGATGGTGGTGGTCATGGATGGATGGTTTTTGTCGGTCTGATGGCGTATCTTTATGGAGTTTTGGGGAAGGTCTTAGGACCCCTTAGAAATGGCTTAGTTATGCGGTTTATGGGACTTTTAAGTGTGAAAATACTATGATAAATTTCAAAGGGAGAGATTGCAATGGATGAAGATTGGAAAGAAGATGGATATACGGAACGGAAAATTGACGTGTTTTGTCTACCTTGTGGCACCTATATCAGGGAACAGACAGACACCAATACAGAGGATAAGACAAAACGTGTATTGCTATCAGAAGAAGACAAACAAAGAATATTGAAATGCAAGGGAGCCAAAAAGAAGAAACAAGATGAGCTTTTACGACATTTCAGGACATTACCACTTGAAGACCAATTACAATTTTATTATGACCGTAACAGGGCGGTACAAACACATATGCTCTATTTTTGTAGTATTGCTGATACAGCTATAGCGAATGAATGGCGTGTTAGTTATGTCGTATTCCGTAAACGGATAAAGCAAGACGAGATTGCTAAGGAACAACATCGTATTCAGTTATGGTTGAGCAGACAAAACAAGGATATAGATTTGTTATGTTTTACAGCTATTACTATAGGCATGGGAGACAGGGGATATGTGTATATCTACTATATCTCTACATCTGAAAATGAACTGTATGTTGGTGATACTGCTACAGCTTTTTATCAGTTCATGCGAAAGAAAGACTACTATCCTATTGAGTGCAAGCCTTTTGAGAAAGACCCATATTCTTTTTTGCGTTATAGGTATTGTACATGCAGGAGCCTTGCAGAGCTTTTAGAGGAAGATAGTTTAACAAAAGAAGCGGTACAGGTTATTCATAGCAGTATGTTACTGCATAAGAAACAGAAGACACTAAAAACAAAAGGAGCCAGAAGCAATTTACAACGGTATCAGAAGGAAGATAATTTCTATGATTATGATATAGGGGTAACAAGCCAATCCATTTTTGACTCTATCCGTTCTTTAAAGTTGGAAGATGTACGGACCAGAGAGGAAGACCCAGAACCTTTTTAAGAAAGAGAAAGAATAATCATAGATTTACTGTTTTTGTGTCTCTAGACGCATCCCAGTGCGTTTTTAGGATTTGTAAATGGGTTTAGGTATCCAACTATACCTCAGAGCCTTACAGAAGCTAAAAACGCTTCCCAGTGCGAATTATCATATATCTTAGTATATAGCAAATAGATATGTTAGTTGACCGCATCAGGGAAAGACACAAAGCATAGGGAACCTTGCATCATGATTTACTGTTTTTGTGTCTCCGGACGCATCCCAGTGCGTTTTTAGGATTTGTAAATGGGTTTAGGTATCCAACTATACCCCAGAGCTTTACAGAAGCTAAAAACGGCAAAATAGGAATATTTTTGGTTATCATCCTTTATTGGAGCCTATGAACATTTTCGTTTGTAGGCTCTTTCTTTTTGTCTATTTTCAGTATTCGAGAATAATGCTATGATGAATATGGTTTACATGTTTATCATTGTGTTGTTCTCGATTAGTAAAAGGAGAGAATGATATTATGATGAACAAACAGGAATTAGAACAGATGTGCAAACAATTACATGAAATGTCCAGAACGCATTATAAAGGTGAAACAATTCCTGTCAATACGTATATAGCCGAATGGTTGGAAGCAAAAGGAGTTGAAATAAAAAGAAACACATGGAAGAAGTACGATGTATATTGTCGTAAATACTTCTATCCTGCTTTTGATGGTCTTATGTTGACAGAGCTTACAAAGAAGACAATACAAGACATGGTGAGAGACGCTTCTTTGAATATAGCTCCACGGACTATTCAAGACATGATAAATAGTGTGTTAAAACCAATTCTGAAAGAAGCCGTAGGGGAAAAGATGATAGAGTCTAACCCGGCTGAATATGTCAAACTGCCAAAGGTTCATAAGAACAAAAAAGAAACAGCCTTGACGGATAAAGAAGTAATGGCACTGTTTTCAGCATCAAAAGACCATTATCAATGGCTGGCATTGCCTTTGATGTTCTTTACGGGAATGAGACGTAGCGAATTATTAGCCTTGCGATGGGAAGACATAAACATGGATAAACGTACTATCTTTATTCACAGTTCAATAGTCAAGACGGGGGAAAAACCATTATTGACAGACTATAACAAGACAGAAGAAAGTACACGTATCATTCCTATTTCTCCAGAATTATTTGTATTGATTCAGCAGTACAGAGCTACATATGGCAAGGGCAGAAAGATTGTTATAGGCCAGAAGGAAGAAGACAAATATATGGACCCAGACAATTTTAGCCGTACTTTCAGGGCATGGAAGAAAAAAGCAGGTATTACCAGAAATATTGGTGTCCATGCGTATAGACACACTCTGATAACGATATGTCTGCAACAGCATCTCCCGTATGAGTATATTATGGCTATTACAGGACACACTGACCCCAGAATGATAACCCATTATGCAGATTTACATAGAGCGGATGGAGCAAAAGCGGAAGTTGTACAAGCCGTAGAACAGTATATAGACACAAACAATTTATTACAGACATTCCGTGTAAATCATGTATAAAAGTACAGTTTTAACAGCGTGATGATATAAAAAAAGTAGCCCCTACCTTGACTATAGGAGCTACAGGACAAAAAGACTGCCTAACCTTGAAAAAAGTAGTCTTTATGCAGATGGTGGGATTATGGTGACTTGAACACCAGACCTCTACGATGTGAGCGTAGCGCTCTAACCAGCTGAGCTATAATCCCGTGAAACATAGTTATATTATAATCGTTTACCATGATTTTTCAAGTCTCACTGTGAAAAAAATAAGGGATACGAATAACATATAGCCATAGTTTAAGTGATTATGGTATACTCTGAATATCATATAAAATAGTATCTGCATGATTCAGGGGAGATGAGAAACGTGGGGAAATGGTCAATCAGAATGACGATACTGACGGTGACATTGGCGCTGTATGTGGGAAGCCTGTGTGCTGCCACGGAGGCGGGAACGCAGACAGAGACACCAGCTGCCAGGCAACGTATCGGTATGAGTTCATCTGGGACAGTACACTGGCAGTCTGGAAAAGCGATGGAAAGTGGCGTCCGACCGGGAGACCGGATACCGTCTGTGGCGCTGTATGATATGGGAACACAAAAGACGGTGTCGAATATCGGACAGAATCATCGGGCTGCATTATTGTACATGGCACAGTCCATTCCTCACAGCATCCAGCTGGATAAGAAATTGCAATTTGTGCAGGAAATGCAGAAGAAATACAAAGGGCGGGCCGATTTCTACATCGTTTTTCCGGCCACGCCCAATCAGTCCCGTTTTCAGGAACTGCGGGACTGGGATATTTCTTTACCCAAACTCTATACCGACCAGGCCTCATATAGCAAACTGGGCCGGATGGAGCAATTGATTTTTATCGATCGCGACGGCTATGTCCGGTATGCCATGAATACCTGGGGAATGGGAAACCAGGTCCTGGAACATATGCTGAAAGAAGTCATGACTACGCCCCTTCCGGCGGATGCAGGGGAACGGCAGGTACACCTTCTGACAGAAAGAATTCACCGGCAGGAAATGCACAAAGAACTGCATCTGCCTGAAGCCTGGCCGAAAATGGTGCAGGTTGCCACCGTGTGGCGGGATGGGATATTGAAAGACCTGACCTATGGAGCGGCCAATCAGGCAGCACAAGATCCGGTGCTGTATCGCCCAGTCATGGAAGCCGCCTGGGCGGATCAGCAGCAGGACTATGTACGGGCGGCTGCCGCCTGTGAGGAAGCGTTGCGATTGAAACCGGATAATGCCCATCTTCATGCGCTGCGGGCGTATAACTGGCTCCTGCAGGGAAATGAACGGAAGGCCCGGGATGAATTAAAAAAAGCCGTTTTGCTGTCGCCTCATGATGCGGGGCTCTGCTGGAATCTGGCCTTGCTGGAATATAATCAGGGGCGTCCTCTGGAAGCCGCTCACTGGCTGGAACAAGCCGACCGGACGTATATCCCGGCCCGGGAACAAGCCTATTACGCCAGCTGGCTTTCTATCTATGGTGGAAAAGTACAAGAAGGGCTGGTCCGCTATGCGTCCTGGCTGGCTAAGGATACGAATCCGGCAAGAGGAAATACGGACTATGCCCTGCTGCTTATCCAGGCTGGACGATATGAAGACGCAGCGGGGTATTTGGGAAAAGCATTACAGTGTCTGGATACGGAGAGACAAGGTTCCCTGGAACAGGCCTTCCGCAGCCAGCTCTATGCCCAGAAGGCCTGGTGTGAATGGAAAAGTCACAAAAACAGGACGGCCCTGGCCGATATTACCAAGGCTCTGGAAGGAGAAAAGCGCCAGTACTGGGCCAATTGGAACGACCTCCGGGACCAGATACGGCAGGAATTAGGTATGAAGATAGAAAAAAGAAACGGACGCGGAATGAATGAGCCTATTTCTCTTCCGACACTGTCGGAAGACTGGAAAGACTGAACGGGAAGTTCCCGGCGGATTCAAAATTTGCCTTGACAAGGAAATCAGTAAATGCTATAATTCCCCTTGTAGTCACGACATGGGGGTATAGCTCAGCTGGGAGAGCGCTTGCATGGCATGCAAGAGGTCAGGAGTTCGATCCTCCTTATCTCCACCATAAAGAATATGATAACCACGCGGTTTACGAGCCGCGTGGTTATTTTTTTGTTTGCGTACGCATAAGGCTGTGGGGGTATGAAAAGGGAAACATGGGGTAAGGATTTGTCTTATGAAGCATTGGTTGCTTCACAAGACAGACTGTACAGAACAAAATCGGTCGTTTTACCTAACAGGATAGCTGGGAACTTTGTCTATCGCTTAGTGTCAGTTCGATAGAAGAGGCTTTGCGAAAGCTGATAGCTTCTGGTAAACTGAAGAGAAAAGGGCTGGGAAAACGTTCCCGTTATTACCGGCTGAAATAATAGTATTCCGGATGGACTGTGGATGAAAAATTCCTAGTTCTACATTTCACATGGTGTAGCGTTTTTTACTTTTTGAACGGGCAAAGCGTTCTAACCTGGATGCTGATTATCCGGATTGCAGGAATTTTCCTATGCTTTGACGAATGTATTTAGAAAGAAATGCGGAAATCAACAAAGAAGCGAAGTGAAATTTTATGAGCAATCGACACCCTAAAGGAAAGTTGGAAGGAAATTGGCATATTGAATATGACCCTAATATGTATACTCCGGGACGTAGAAAAAAAACATGTAAATTTTATGATATGGATAAAAAGTGTTGTTGTAATGTGGCTGCTCCTGATTTTTCAGTCGGATGCAATCCAGGTTATTGTGGCTACTATGAATACGGGAAGCCCGTTTCTGAAAAAACATATAAGATTCCTCAACAAATGTTGATACAGAAAAACATTACTACTATGCCTGTATGGAACAAGAATGATAAAAATAAAAATAAAAAAAAGAAAAAACAAAAAAAGACAAGCCAGCCAATAATCAATTCTCACATCAATAAAAAAAATTGGACAGGGTGTAAATCAGTGGTCGTTTTAGAAATTTCCAATAATGGCGATAGCATTCAAAAAGTTTTTTATTTGGAAAAACCAGGCACAGGTCATCCTACAACATTTGCAAAGGCTTGTATCCAGGCACATGTTGATGATGTCATTTTGTTTAATGGGCTGAAATATAAGATTTTACGCTTTAAATGATGTTATCAATTTCGAATATCGATAAATTCTATATTGGATTCTGGTACTCTGGTAAAAAATACTTATTTTGTTGCTATACTATCTTTGATACTTTTAAAATAACAAAAATACTCGCAAGGCCTGTGGTAATGGGCTTTGCGAGTATTTTTGTTTAGTCTCCATACATGCTATTTTTTTGGTATTAGTCCAGATTTTGTGGTGTGGTCACCCTTAGTCCAATTTTTGTGGTCTCTTTTTCTAGTCCATTTTATGTGGTCATCCTAGTCACACTTTGTGGTGGGGCTGTTTACACTTTGTGGTCTGCCCCTTGCAATAAAAAACTCCTTCTTAAAATGAAAGCATCACCCATTCATTTCTAAGAAGGAGGCAAGACAATATGTCTTTACATCAGTTTATCACAAATATTTTGAACATCAAACCCGAACAAATCCAGGGTTAGTGTCAAGAAGTTTTCGGTCTTTCCTTTAGACCTAGGTAATAAGCGGGGTCTTATTTCCACATTTTTACAAAATATATGCCATTTGCAGCCCTTTTGCCAGCTTTCCTAACGGACTGCTTGCTGAGCTGTACGTTCCTATACTTCCTTGATGCACGCCCTTGTGAGGCTGCATAGGGACCCGTTTCATCACTTTCCTCATGATGTTCTTAAATCGCTTTCGTAACCGTTCCACGTCTTGTAATTCATCGTTTCCTTCTGCTTCCGATTCAGCCGTATCCAGCCAGAGTGCCAGACTCGTTTCATCATGCTTCCAGATACTCTTCCGGATTTCTTCCTGTACCTCCGGTGCAGCAAAAGGCAGCCGTTCTTTCACCTTGCGGTGTACATGATAGACATCCCGTTGGTGCTCATGCCACTTGCACCCTGCTGCCAGTTCCTGAAACGCCTCATAGCCATATCCCGTTCCGCCATCCCCGTTGCTGATCACTATCGTATGGCTTAATCCATACTGCCGGTGCATGTACCACCCTGCTTGGTCCCGTGTCTTTTCATATTCTGTAGAAGCCATGTGATACGCATGGAGCAGCCGGGTCCGTTTTCCTTCTTTTTTCCGTCCTTCATACCCCTGCATCCGGTGTATTTCCAACTGCCTCTTATG
>CAMNGY010000065.1 GCA_946538795.1 uncultured Treponema sp. | reverse complement strand
CTACGGCAAGAAGAACGAGGGGCGGCTGTCCAGGAGCGCGATAGAGACCCTTTCGATCATCGCGTACAGCCAGCCGATAACCCGCGCCGAGATAGAGAGCATCCGGCACGTCAACGTCGATGCGATGATGCGGCTTTTGCTGGACAGGAAGTTCATCACGGAGAAAGGCCACAAGGACATTCCCGGCAAGCCGACGATGTACGGGACGACGGACGAGTTCCTGAACTTCTTCCACCTGCAGAGCATCAAGGATCTGCCGCAGCTGGATGAAAAAGAGAGCGAGAGGTTTGAGCTTGCAAGATAGTGACAACAAGGACAGGATACGGCTCCAGCTGTATATGGCCAGGTCCGGCGTGGCATCCCGCCGGGCGAGCGAGGCGATAATCGCCGAGGGCCGGGTCACGGTGAACGGAGTTACTGTCACCGAGCCGGGGACCAAGGTGGGCCCGGAGGATGTCGTCATGGTGGACGGCAGGGAAATACAGCCGGAGGCGGAAAAGCATTACGTGCTGCTGAACAAGCCCGCTGGCTATGTCTGCTCGCTTTCGGACGAGCAGGGGAGGCCCGTCGCGGCGGACCTCCTCAAGGAGGCGTACAGCGAGAGGCTGTATAACGTGGGCCGCCTGGACATGTTCTCCTGCGGGCTTATCATCTTCACGAACGACGGGGACTTCGCCGCAAAGCTTTCCCATCCGTCAGCCGAGATGGAGAAGGAATACATCGTGGACTCAAGCCTTCCCCTGCCCCGGAGCCTTGCCAGGGATTTCATGGGGGGAATAAGGATTGACGGGGTTTTCTACCGGGCGAGGGAAGCCGAGGAGCTGAACGCCCGCCGCCTGCGCGTCGTGCTGGTGGAAGGCAAGAACCGCGAGATCCGCCGGGTATTCGAGCATTACGGGGTCGGAATCAAACGGCTCATAAGGATAAGGATAGGCAACATCGGAATAGGGAACCTGGAGGACGGCCAGTTCCGCGAGCTTAACAGCAAGGAGGTCACCGGCCTGCTCCGCCTGTGCAGGAGGGGAGGCTATTAAACCGAGCCGCCATGCCGGAGTCAAAGTCTCTTTCAGAAAGCGGCCGGGACGGGCTTTCACAAGCCCGGACCCGGCTTTTTCGTATATCTTACATCATTGGCTCGGCAGAAAGCAGTTTGGCCACTTCCAGCTGGTATTCGTCCAGTCCTTTTTTCTGCTCGCCCAGGGCCTCGTCTATGTCAAGGTCGGTGAAGTTTCCCTTCCTGTAGCAGACTATCCTGTTGCCCTTGCCTTTTGCCAAAAGGTCCACTGCGTATGCGCCCATTATGGACGCATAATAGCGGTCTTTTGCGCTGGGACTGCCTCCCCGCTGTATGTAGCCCAGAACCGTCGCGCGGGTCTCTATTTTGGTCGCTGCCTCAATCTCTTTGGCCAGTTCCACGGAGTCCTTCCCGGTTCCCTCTGCATTGATGATGATATGGTGGACCTTGCCTTTCTTGCGGTTGTCGATTATGTTCTTCGCGATTTTTTCTATGCTGAACTCCTCCTTGCTCTCCGGTAGCAGGATGTCTTCAGCACCGTTGATCATGCCGCACCAGAGAGCGATGTAGCCTGCGTGCCGGCCCATCACCTCTATGATGTTGCAGCGCTCGTGAGACGATGATGTGTCTTTGACCTTGTCTATGGCTTCCATGGCGGTGTTTACGGCCGTGTCGAACCCGATTGTGTATTCCGTGCAGGCTATGTCCAGGTCAATCGTCGCCGGGATTCCGATAACGTTTATTCCGTGCTTGCTCAGGCCTAACGCCCCCTTGTAGGAGCCGTCGCCGCCGATCACGATGAGCGCATCGATACCATGTTTCCTGCATATATCCGCAGCTTTTTTCTTGCCGGAGTCGGGCATGAATTCCTCGCTGCGAGCCGTGCCAAGTACGGTGCCGCCCCTCTCAAGTATCTTGGATACAGACCGGGAGTCCATGTCCATAATCTCTTCGTTCAAAAGCCCCTGGTAGCCTTTCTTTATTCCCGCGACTTTCATTCCGCGTGCGAGGGCCGTGCGGATGACGGCCCTGACAGCCGCGTTCATTCCGGGCGCGTCGCCACCGCTCGTGAGGACGCCTATCTTCTTTATCTGTGCCATGATACTGGAATGATACATATAGTTCATATCCATGTCAAGAAACAGCTGAAAAAAGAATTTGCCAATATTACCTTTGTGCCTTATAATAAGGATTATCTTATCTTACGGTGGAGGTTTCATTTTATGGGTAAATTCGTTATCAGCAGGACCAAAAACAACGGGTTCAAGTTCAACCTTGTGGCGACCAACGGAGAGGTCATTGCCACGAGCGAAGTCTATACCCAGAAGCCCAAGTGCAAGGTCGGCATTGCCAGCGTCATGAAGAACTGCGGGGCCGAGGTTGAGAACCAGACGGAGGAAGGATATGTCACGCTGCCCCGTCCCAAGTACGAGGTCTACAAGGACAAGGCCGGGGAATTCCGCTTCCGCCTTGTTGCGACGAACGGTCGCATCATTGCGGTGGGGGAGGGCTACAAGGCCGTTGCTTCCTGCCTGAACGGGATAGCTTCAATAAAGAAGAACGCTCCCGATGCGAAAATCGAGGACAACAGCCTTCTTCGTAAGCCTGCTGCAGAAGCCTGAGACGCCTGCTTCCTGTTCCCTATGTCCGCCTCACAAGGTCGAACAGCTGCCTCCTCGTTATCGTCGTGTAGACGGGGCGACCGTGGGGACAGTGGGGGTCGGGCAGCTCAAGGGCTGTCCTGCAGAGCCAGGCCGCCATATCGGGGGCCAGTACCGTGCCGTCCATTACCGCTGAACGGCATGCCGTAGAGGCCGCAACGGCATTTATCATGTCGGACGGGGAGATTCTCCTGTCCAATAAATCTTTCGCAAGATCAGCCTCGCTTCCTTTCCATCTGATGGGGACAGTGCTGAATTCCCAGACGCCGTCTTCTTTTTTTTCCCCGGTGAACCCCGCTTGGGCGAGTTTGTCTTTCAGAGCTTCAAGATAATTGTCGTCTGCCGGGCTTTCTGTCCGTACCGTATAGGGGACGAGCAATTGCTGTTTCTGGCCTGCATCCTCCATGATTTTGTCGTACAGGTACCTCTCGTGGGCTGCATGCTGGTCTATTATATAGAGGGTGTCGTCTTTTTGGGCTATGATGAATGTTCCCAGCGCGCTCCCCACGTATCGTACTCCGTCCTGGGCTTCACCGGGCTTTTCTATGTAGTTGGGCCTGAATCTGGATTCTGCCGGATCCGCATCGTCTGAAAGGGCCTTTCCCGCTATGGCCTCAAGCCCCTGCTTGAAATCGCTCGTGTAGAGCGGGGAATGGCCAGGAATCTTGTCCTGATTATAAGGTCTGGGAAAGTGGCCGCCCCTTCCTATGTCGCTGTACCGGGCTTCCGGGCGGAAGCTTGGCTTCGCGCCTGCCTGCGTGCGGTGGCTTGCGGGAGTCATGGCCCAAAGTCCGGGGCTGGCTATCTCAAGTTCTCCCTGTGGGGCTTGCTCTGAATCATCCGTGGCATAGCTCCCTGCCTGGAGAATCGCGTTCTTCAGCCCCTGCTGCCTGAAAAAGCTTTTGGTCAGGCTGGAGACCGCATGGTGCAGGGGGGCGAGGTCCTTGAACTTGGCCTCCTTCTTTGCCGGATGGATGTTGAAATCGACAAGAGAGGGGTTCATCCGGGCAAAAAGGCATGCCACCGGGTGGCTGCCATTGGGGAAGTACCCGGTGCATCCGTATTCTATTGCCTGCACGAGGGAATACTCTGAAATCCGCCTGCCGTTGACGTAGATGTATATGTCTTTCCTGTTGCTGCGGAATATGGCTGGCTCCCCTATGACGAGCGTGAAGCTCCAGGATTTCTCCTTGTCGTTTGATGAGCCTTTTATCTCATAGAAGAGGTCCGCGCTGTCATACAGTTCCATTCCGTCCGTGAACCGCCTTGCCAGGCTGGGGCTGGCCGGCAGGCGCAGCTTCTCCTCGCCGTCTACCGTCAGGCTGAACGTTATGTCCGGCCTGGGCAGGGCTTTTTCGACGAAAGTGCTCCTGCACATTATGGCCTCGCTCGCGGGCCTCTTCAGGAAGCTGCGTCGGGCAGGAAAGTTTTCGAAGAGGGCCGATGTCTGCACTATTGTCCCTGCTACGGGGGAACATGGTGTGAGGATGTGGTTCTCCGTGCAGGAAGCGTTCATCCTCCACTGGCCGCTCATAATTTGCAGGCGGCTGACCGCGGCCATGGAAGACAATGCCTCACCGCGGAAGCCCAGGGTTGTAAGATTCAGGAGATCTTCCTCGTTCTGTATCTTGCTTGTCGCATGTGGGCGCGCGCATGCTTCCAGGTCTTCCCGGCTCATGCCGCAGCCGTTGTCCCGGATCCGTATCTTGTCTATGCCGCCGCCTTCAATCTCAACGTCAATCCTGCTGGCCCCCGAGTCCACCGCGTTGTCCATCATCTCCCGGACTATTGATGCTGGCCTGTCTATTACCTCTCCGGCCGCTATCTTTCGGGCAACCTCGCTGTCAAGCTGTCTTACCGCCATTTTATGCGTTTCTGGTACCGTTTATCTCGCCGGACGGAGTGAAAAGCTCCAGCAGCGGGCCTTCCGTTTTTTCCTTCGGGGCTTTCCGTTTTTTTGCCGGCCCGTTTTCCCCGCTTTCAGGATTGTCCTCAAGGTCTTCCGGGATGTCGGGGCTGTTCATCAGCTTCATGACCTTGCCTTCGATGGCGTCAAGCTCCTTCTCAAGTCCCCTGGAAAGCTTTATGCCTTCCTCGAAATCCTTGAGGGCTTCTTCCAGCGTTATGTCGTTCCGCTTTATGTCTGCCGCCAGCCTCTCAAGGCTCCTCATGTCGTCCTCAAATTTGCTCATCTCTGTTATTATACAGCAAGGAAAAAGCCTTGACAAGGACGGGCAAGCCCTCCTAAAATATCCTGCCGGATATTGGCGGCTTTAGTTCCTTATGTGGTCATTGTACAGGCGCTTCATTTTTCGTCTCGCCATAAGCCCTTTTATGTGGGCGCTGGGTTTTCTCCTGTTGCTGGCTTCCTGCCTGAATTCCGTTTTTTCCTCGGAGGGCTTTTTTTCATTTTTCCCTTCCTTCTCTGTCCTGATAGTTCCGGCTTTCGCCTCCGTTTTGCCTGGTGGGGACAGACGTTATTCTTTTCCTGTTTCGGATGCTGCGGCTTCTTTCGCCCAAGTTCTGGCAGTGACTGTCGCGCAGCTTTTCTTTCTGCTGTTCACCGTTCCTCTTGCAATCTGCATGCCGGCCCCCAGGATGGAATGGGCCTCGGTCGTTACTGGCTATGCCGTGCTTGTCCTGTACGTTGCTTCGGCCAGCGCGATGTGCGTTTTCTTTTTTTTCCTGCTGCAGAACAGGGCTGCTGCCTTCGCTCTGTCATCACTGGCCCTTGCCTTGTTCAGTTTTGCCCATGTCGCCGCCCGGTATATGGGGCTGCCCCGTTTTGTGTCCTCCTTCTTTATGGCTTTGTCATTCTCGTGGCATGCGGATGCGGCCTCCAAGGGGATAGCTGACAGCCGGGACATAGCATTTTACATATCATGTCTGTTTTTCTTCACCTTTGCTTCCGCTGCCTCCATGCAGTGGAGACGGGGAAATTCCAGCTGGGATTTCAGGAGGCTCCTGGCCCTTGCCCTGGCGGCCTTAATCCTTCTTGTCATGGACAGCAACATATATTATGTGCGCCTTGATTTTACGAGAGGAAAGGCCTTCAGCGTGAGCCGCTACAGCCAGGCCCTGCTTTCTGAGCTGGATTCTCCCCTTGTCATCACCTATTACCGGAGCGGCTCGCTTAGGCGCCTGTATCCGCAGGTACGGGACGTGGAGGAATTCATCCGGCTGTATGCCGGCTCTGCGAGGGAAGTGGAATATGAGATCGTGGATCCGGCTGAAAAAGGACTTGAGGGCCGGCTGGAGGGATACGGCATACGGGGGCAGGACATAGAGCTTTCTGGCAGGTCAGGCAAGATTCTGTCCAGGGTTTTTTCCGCAATCGCCATAAGCTACAGGGGGCATACGGAAATTGTTCCGTTTGTCATGGGAAGCGGAAGCCTGGAGTATGACCTTTCTGCCAGGATTCAGTCCCTGGTCCGGGGAAGAAAGGTTTGCGTCTGCGTTGTTGCTGGCAACGGCCTGTCCGCGGAGCGGGACTATCCGCAGCTTTGCTCCTGGCTGTTGCTGCAGGGCTTTTCCGTCCGGGAGGAGGAGGTTTCCGCACTTGCCCGTGGAGGGCTGGATCCTGCGGTAGGGGACTGTCTTCTTTTGCTCGGCTCGGCTCGGCTTTCCTTGCAGGAGGCTCAGGCCGTGATATCATACGTTGACGGTGGAGGAAAAGCCTTCGTCGCGACGACTCCTTATACGGTCGCCATTGACGGGGACTGGTCGGCCGTCAGGAGCGAGGGGCCTGACCGGGATGAGCTTGTCAGGCTGCTTATGAAATATGGTATCTGCTTTAAGGACGGGATGACGGCTTCTCCGTCCTGTTTCCATCTCACGATGCTGGGCGAGGAGGATTCGTCCAGGCAGGAAAGCATGGATTATCCCCTTTGGCCCTATCTGCCTTCGCAGGATGAGGCTGTTAAAGGCCTTGCGCTTTTCTGGCCGTGTGCCCTGGAGCTTGATGAGGATGTTGCGGAGCAGGAGGGCATGAGCCTTGCCCCTGGCATAAGGACGGCCGGCGGCTCATGGCAAAGCGGTTCCGCTGACGGAAACCTGCTTACGAATCCTTTTTCCGTTTCACGGTCGGCACTGCCTGGCGATGAGACCGGCTCCTTCACGGTTTCGGCCTGTGTCAGCAGGGACGGAAAGCCTGCCCTGTGCGTACTGGGGGACCAGTACGCATCTTCATCCAGGATGCTGGCCTTTGCTTCCGGCCCGTCCGGGGCTGTTGACACGAGGATACTGGAATTCATTTCTGACTGTATATTGCGCCTTGAGGGGCAAGGTGAGCTTTTAAAGCTCAAGAACAAGGGCATAGTTCCCGTAGAATCTGCCGGGAGCCGTGAGGAAGGGGAGGCCGGCAGTCTTGCGGCCTCTCTTTTCACCTGCCTTGCCGTTCCCCTGATGCTCATGATTGTGCTGTTTGCTGCAGTCATGGCCGCAAGGAAACGGTTTTGCAGGAGGCTTTTGCTTACTTTGGGAAAATCTTCTTGAAGTCCACGAAGACTTCCTTGCTGTCGCGTCCGGATTCTATGTCCGTGATTTTGCCGAGCTTCTTGTAGAAGCCGATCAGCGGTTCCGTCTGCTGGCGGTAGACGTCAAGCCGGTGGGTAATTGCCTCAAGCTTGTCATCGTCGCGGGTAAAGAGCTCGCCGCCGCACTTGTCGCACTTGCCTTCAACTTTCGGCGGGCGGAATTTTGCATTGTAGTTTGCGCCGCAGGACTTGCAGACCCTGCGGTTTGACAGGCGGGCAATGATGAGCTCGTTGTCT
>CAMNGY010000064.1 GCA_946538795.1 uncultured Treponema sp. | reverse complement strand
AAGTTCTTCCACCAGGCCATGATGAGGCTGGACGACGGAACAGCCCTCACGGACAGGCTGCAGATACTGTTCTTCGACCTTAAAGTCCCTGGGCAAGTAGGGAAAGGCTTGAAAAAGGCAGCGAACTGGTGTAAATTCATATCAGGATGCGAGAAAACCGATGTCCTGGACGAGCTCGGCCGGGACGAGGGCTGGAAGGAGGAGTATATGACGGCGCTGAAAACATACATGAGGATTGCCGCGGAGGAGAGGGCCTGGGCCTACCACCTGTCGACGGACCGGGCAGAGGCGGACTACAGGAACGGAATCATACTCGCAAAGCAGGCGGCCCGAGAGGAGGGGCTGAAAGAAGGACGAAGAGAAGGCATGGAGGACGAAAGAAAAAAGACCGCCCGTAATCTGCTTGCAATGGGTTTGCTGACTCATGAGCAGATAGCCCAGGCAACCGGCCTTTCCGTAGAGGACATTGCCCGTCTAAATGAATAAATGCGTGGCGCAAGCCTTAACGTTTGCGATGGTGAATGCGCAGGCTGATTCGTGTCCGCGGCTGGGGATTCCCGTGTCCGTCAGGCCGGATCACCTGCCCGCCCACTTCCCGCTCATGTCAAAATACTTCGGCTCCGGTCGAACGCGGGATGCCTTCCGTCCTTCTCCGAGAGGAGAGGGATGATGCCGGGCGCGACGGCGGACCAGTCTATGCCGATCGAGCCGTCGTTCCACATAAGCCCGCAAGAGCTTCCCCTGAGAGTGCCTGGTCTGGAAGTGCAGGCCCCCTCAGGATCCCTCTGGAAGAGGAGGACTGGTTGTCCTGCACGAAACGCATCGTCAGGCCGGCATCAAAAAGTCTATCTCGAAATATACCTCGAGTATCCTCTGGGCATCGCCGAACAAGCACGGCTGTATCTCATAGAGGCTCTCTATCACTTTGCCATTTTTCGCGGCGCATTTCTTGAAGTCAAAAGGCATTTTGTTTCTCCGTTTTTTTATAATTGAATCTAAGAGGCGGACGGGTGTTTGAACCCCAGATACGCGATGATGCTAGTACATCGATTTTTAAATAGCAATATCAATTTTAACCTTCTCGTTCTTCCTGATTTCATCCAACTTGTATTTCCAGTGGTATACAACAGGAACCTCGTTTATCTCATCAAAATATTTGTATATACGGTCGATAAGCTCATTTTTTGACTAAACACGTATACCCCTGAGCATCTGCCGCGTCATTTTGCCGAATAAGCCCTCTATCAGGTTGAGCCATGACCCGTGCTTCGGTGTGAATATGAATTGGAACCTTCCCGGCCTTGTCATTAGGTAATTCATCGTTTCCTTTGAGGAATGCACGCTGTGGTTGTCCAGAATAAGGCGTATGATGTCACCCTCCGGGTATTTTGCATCAAGTTTTTGCAAGAATTGTATAAAGTCGGAGCTTTTGTGGCTGTCACTTACCAGAGGAATTGCATCCCCGGTCAGCAGGTCTATCCCTGCAAGGAGGGACACTGTCCCGAGCCGCTTGTATTCGCTGTCCCTTTGTATGAAACCTTTTCCCTCCTTCGGCGGCAGGTCGGGGGCAACCGTTGCGATGGCCTGTATGCCGGGTTTTTCGTCATACGAGATTGTATGTATTTGGGGGGCTTCTTCATCCTTTACTATGAGCTCCCCATTTCAGTCGAAACTGAAGGAAAGCTGCTTGTACACGACGAGTACATTATGCATCTTCTCGTCGAAATCGGAATCCCTTTTCTCGCAATAGTACCTCATCCTGAACGGTTTGATTTCGGCTTCCTCAAGGATTTTCCAGGCCGTTGCCTTTGAAACGGTTTCAAGCATCTCATGCCCGGCAGCCATGGCACTCCGGTTGATATGTTCGGTCAGTCTCGCATATGTCCATGCCTCAGCCGAATAGCCTATGTCCTTCGGCCTTTTACAGGCCTCGCTTATTATCCACGCCTTGTCCGAGTCCGTAATTTCGGAATGTCTTCCCCGCCCCTCGGCGTCGTACAGGGCTTTCTCCAGGCCTCCGTCTTTATACCTGCTCACTCGGTCCATGACAGATTCTCGGCCTATGCCGACCTTGTCCGCGATGGCATCCGTGCTCAGTCCCTCCGCCTTCAGCAGCAGTATCCTCGCACGCTGCATTATCCGGGCCTCTATAGTCGGGGTCCTCATTATTGATTCAAGTTCCTTCCTGTCCCTTTCCTTCAGTTCAAGTGCTTCTGCTTTTGGCATAAACAACCTTCCCGTATGGCATATTATAGCACATAAGTTTCTTTTGGGATAGATTTATTTCATAAACGATGTACTAGTGACCGTCATCTGTCCCTTCATATACTTCAAACAAGGAAACTCTGTGTTCCATATAAGACAGGAAGAAACATCCTTCTCTTTGGAGTTTCGAAAACGGTCTTACCACATTCTTTGAGTTTTTAGAATACTATCCGTGTATTATGTGGCATGTCCATAAAGGAGTTCATTTTTTTGACTTTTAAGATGCGTTGGGAAGTTTTGCAACCGCATCAATCAGGAAAACTGCCATGGCAAAAATGAATACATACCGTAGTTCCCTCTCAAAATCAATAGAACCATCGTTATACGCCCAAGAATCCCAAATCATAGCCGTGACAATGAAAACAGATATTGCCATGTAATATGCTGTCCGTATGCCACTTCCATACACGGTGGGGGAAAAACCGAGCATGAACCTAGTGCAGAATCCTGCAACGAAGATGAGTGCAGCCAAGCTTCCCCTGTATTCTTTCCCTGCGGCATAAAAAATGGATATGATCGTGATGACAAGTACGTAGAGGTAGATGACTAGTTCCAGAGAAACCAAAAGTTTCGCGCTTGGAGACTGAAGGAACTGGGGTAGCTGCACATTCTTGAATAGCAGAAGAAATGACGGGATATGGGTTACTTTGCCCAGTACGACCGGAATTACGCCAAAAAATACAGCTATCACGATGCCGGATGTCTGTGCGGCGGCAAGTCGCCATTGCCGGTCTCTGATAAATTTTAGCGACAAGACAAAAAGCAGTGGAAAAATTATATAATTGAGCCCATATCCAAGCCCCCAGAAGCAGGGCATCACGGCGAGCATACCGAGCTTCATTTTGTCTGTAAAACCAAGCATGTCATAACCTGGGAACCCATGCAACTCTGATAAGGAACGATTCCTGTTTCCTGGTGCAAGGAGCGCAAACAGCAGCTCGAGGACTGACAGGATAAAAACAGCGATGATGTACTTGCTGGGAATTGATTTTTTTTTCTCCATGATTCCCTGATAAATGAGAAAAATCAGGCTTGCCAAAAAGAGTACTGGAATCAGCGAAAGCTCAGTGGCACCAATAATGGCAAGCACGAAAGACATGGCATATTCATAGGTGGTTGATGGCTCATAGCACAGTTCCTTCTTTATTATCAGGAAACATGGCATCAAGCAGGCTAGCGGCCACACGCATGTGGTCGTCGTCATTACCCATCCAGAGCTACTATAAATATGAAGTGGAACCAATAAAACCATAAGATATATCAGGTAGGCATGCGCACGGTTTTCTTTCTTCAATGACAACCTGACTATACCTTCCGCGACGACGGTCATACAGACCGAATCCAGAAACCTCCAAAAATCAAGGGGAAGGCGGACTAGGACAGGCGTGTAAAGCCCCAAGAGCCTTGTCTGCCAGCGTGTCATTACATCCAATATGAACCGTGAAAGAAGCGATGTATCCCAGACAGCAGATACATTAATGTCATCGTTAGATGGGAAAAAAAACTGATGAACAGCATATTGCAGAAAGAAAAAAGCGACTGTTGTAAAAAAATGAATTCTCTGTCCCAACTCAAAAGATTCATACTTTTTCAGTCTGTAAATGCCATGACAGGCCAATGAGCACAGAGCAAATATAGAAAAAGCGTATATTCCCCTTGTGGCGACAAGATGATGGTGGTAACTGTCCATCAAGCCTGTCTTTGAGAAGACAAACTCATACAGACGTATTATGGCAACCTGAACAGGAGGAAGCAGCATGAGCAACGAAACTAGGCTGGCACATAGCAATGCTACGCTTGCATAATGGAAAACAAAATATATGTAGTTTTTACATTTTAGATTCATATAATTGCCTCTCGTTAACTCAATCTTTTGATTCTATTTTATTCACATTACGTATATACCGCGCAGGGTTCCCGTACCACAGCTCCCCGGCGGGAACATCGTGCGTCACGACGCTTCCCGCCCCAACCATCGCGTTCTCCCCTATCGTATGGCCGCAGACTATCGTGCTGTTCGCGCCGATGCTCGCTCCTGCCTTTATGACGGTCCTCGCATATTCCGCGGGATGCGCTTTCGACCGCGGAAACAGGTCGTTCGTAAAGGTCACGTTCGGCCCCACGAACACGTTGTCCTCAATCGTCACTCCGTCCCAGAGCTGGACGCCGCACTTTACGGTCACATTGTCCCCCACCACGACATCGTTCTCCACGAACACGTTCGCGCATATGTTGCAGTTGTCGCCTATCCTTGCACCGGACAGGACGACGCAGAACTGCCAGATGTTCGTGTTTTCTCCGATGTTCTCCGATTTGCAGTCAGCAAGCGGATGTATCATCTTTACCCCCTGTTCCTGCTTTAAAAATAAAAAACGCCCCCAGAACAGGAGCGTTTTCTTAAAGATAATGATTTGACAGCCCAAAAGGTCAGGCATAGAAAAATATGTGCCATCAGCTTTCCACCGATGGCGAACATGTGCTCCTATATCATTTTATACAATTGAATAAGATTCTTATCCTCTTTGGTATTTCGTACGCTTATTTCTTTAAATCCGTTTGAATGATAAAAGTCCAACAGTTTCTGTCTGTTCTCACATTCCAAAAACGTAATAACCCCGCCTGCCATGTACTGGATGTCAAGCACTGTTTCCATGGCAATCTGCAAAAGCTCATCTCCAGTTATCTTGTCTTTTTGGTAAAAATTTTTGCCCAGCTGTGCTATTAAAATCGCAGATGGACGGTAGCAATTCTTGTCTTCATCAAGCTGGCAGACCCTCTGCAACTTTTTGCATATCGTTTTCGATATATGACTCTTTTATCTCGAAAGTCTTTACGGCAATCGTAAAGTATCCCACGAGAATTTTCTCCTTGAATACAAGATAGGTGACTGCCTGTTTCCTTTTTGCAAACTCCAGTGCATTGCTTTTTAAGAAGCATTCAATATCATTATTTATGGAACTAAATGTTTTGGCAACCTGTTCAAAGAGAGCCTCGCCGACAGATATAAAATCATAGATGTTTACGACATCAAACGACACTATTATCTCCTGGCGGAATCTGTTTCTTCTCGGAAAAATAAGAAACCAGTTGGTCTGCTGCCACCTGCTTTGATATTCGAGGGCGGTTCAGTGTAGGAGACATTGAATTTTCAACATTGAGAAGCTGAGTGGCAATTTCAAGTGCTGATTTTTTGCTGCTGATTATAAAATTTTTCTTTATGCTTGACGTTGCCACAATCTGCCTCCTCTGTTTTATCTTACAGCCAAATTGTACGGCTTGTCAATACAACCGGCTTGTTCGTGCCGTTTCCATTGCTAGAACTCATTTATTGCCCCGATCACCCTTGACTGCTCCTCTTCCGTCATGCCGTTGTAGAGGGGGATGGACAGGACCTCCCCCGCGTACCGCTCAGTTATGGGCAGGCTTCCTTCCTTCATCCCCAGGTATGAATACGCCTCCGACAGGTGGGGGGGTATAGGATAATGAATTATCGTTCCTATTCCTTTTTCGTCAAGGTATTTTATGAGCGCGTCCCTCTCCTTGCATCGTATGACGAACTGGTGCCAGATGTGGGTCGCGCCGTCGCGGATCTCCGGGAGATGTATCTTGTCATTATGGAGTTCCCGGAGGTAGCGGGCGCATATCCGAGCCTTCTCCGCGGCCAGCTCGTCCAGGTGCGACAGGCGGACGCGGAGCAGCCCCGCCTGCATCTCGTCCAGCCGGGAATTTGCACCCACGATCTTGTTGTGGTAGCGCTTCTCGCTCCCGTAGTTCCTGAACACGCGAACCTTCTCCGCAAGCTCATCGCTGTCCGTCGTTATGGCCCCCGCGTCGCCGAATGCCCCCAGGTTCTTGGACGGGTAGAATGAGAAGCAGCCTATGTCGCCGAAGGTGCCTGTCGTCTTCCCGCCGAATTTTGCCCCGTGGGACTGGGCGCAGTCCTCCACGAGGCGGAGGCCGTGCCTCCTGCACAAGTCGGTTATGGGCCCCATGTTTGACGCCTGGCCGTAGAGGTGGACGACGAGGACAGCCTTGGTCCTGGAAGTGATTTTCTCCTCGATCTTGGACGCGTCCATGTTGAAGTACTCGTCCGGCTCCACGAAGACCGGGGTTGCGCCGTTTATCGTGATGCCCATGACGCTCGCGATGTAGGTGTTCCCCTGCACGATGACCTCATCGCCCTTCCCGATTCCGAGTACGCGGAAGGCTATCCACAAGGCGTCCAGGCCGCTGGCCAGCCCAACGCAATGTTTTGAGCCGACATAGGAGGCGAATTCCTTCTCGAACTGCGACACCTCGTTCCCGAGCACATACCAGCCGGAGCGAAGCACCTCAAGCGCCTTCCTCTCGAATTCCTCCTGGTACATGAAGAAACCCCGGTCCAGCCTGTTGGGCATTATCTTTTCCACAGTCATTTCCCCTCCTGCCTTTCCGTGATGTTCGAGTCCTCGATTATGTACGGCGGCCGCCTCCGGGTCGCGTCGAACGTCCGCCACAGGTACTCGCCCAGGATACCCAGCGTGAGCATGACCACGCCGAAGCTGAACAGGCTGAACACGAAGAGCGCGGTCCAGCCCCTCACGTCTATGAAGCCCGTCAGCTTGGAGGCTATGAGGAACGCAGCCCACGCGAGCGACACTATGAACGCGACGAAGCCTATCGTGGACACGAACTTGATCGGCAGGGTGGAGAAGCTGAAGAGCGTGTCCGTCACGAGCCGCAGCTTCTTCCTGAGCGTCCAGCGGCTCGTCCCTATTTCCCGGGCACGCCGCGTGTAGCCCACCGTCCCGGTCCTGAAGCCGCTCCACAGTATCTGTCCCGTCAGCGCGCTGTTCTTCTCGTCCAGCATGCTGAGGACGTCTATCACCTTGCGGTCGAGCAGGTAGACGTCGAAGCCCGTCTTGGGCATGTTCGGAAATGAAGTTTTCCTTACCATCCAATAATATAAGTTGGAAAAGAAGGTCTGGCTCTTTTTCTCCTCGCGTCCCTCGCGGACGGCCAGGACCACGTTGTTGCCCTGCCGCCAGCTCCCCACCATGTCGAGGATCATCTCCGTCGGCTCCTGCAGGTCGGCCGCCTTTATGACCGCGCAGTCCCCCGTGCAGTGGGCGAGGCCGCAGAGCATGGCGGCATGTGAGCCGAAGTTGCGCGACAGGCTTATCGTCTTTATGTTCGGGTCGGATGCG
>CAMNGY010000063.1 GCA_946538795.1 uncultured Treponema sp. | reverse complement strand
AGAGAATCTGCATAGTTACCGGAGCTTCCAGCGGCATGGGTGAATGCTTTGCCCGCCAGCTTGCCGGTGAGGGCAGGGGGACCTGCGATGAAATCTGGATCATAGCCCGCCGGGGCGACCGGCTGGAACAGCTCCGGGCCGAAATTGAGCGGGGGGCGGCTCCAGGGGCAGGCATCGCCCCGGATATTTCCGTGGGTCACGGAGCCTCACTTACCGCCACAGGCACCGCCTCAGGCATCGCCACAGGCACCGGGGTGCCCCGGATTGTCCCCTTGCAGCTTGACATTGCGGGCAAGGCCGGAGCGCTGCGGGTCAAGGAAATGCTGGACCTGGAGCGGGCCAGGGGGGATTTCACCGTGAGCGTGCTGGTCAACAATGCGGGCTTCGGCAGCTACGGAGAGTTTGCCAGTACTGACCCCGGGCGCGAGATGGACATGGTGGACCTGGACTGCACCAGCCTGACGGGGATAACAGGCTATGTCCTGCCGTACATGGGGCGCGGGTCCAGGATAATCAACGTCGCGAGCCTGGCATCTTTCCTGCCCTTGGGGAACTTTGCCGTTTACGGGGCCTGCAAGGCTTACGTCCTGAGTTTCACTGTCGCCTTGCGCGCGGAGCTGAGCGGGAAGGGAATCAAGGTGACTGCCCTCTGTCCCGGTCCTGTTTCCACGGAGTTTGCGAACGTGGCTTCCAAGGGGGCCAGGAAGGAGGTGCGGCACGGGCTTTCCGCCGAAAAGACGGTCGCCCACTGCCTTAAGAAGTCCCGTCAGGGAAAGCTGTATGCCATAATGGCCTTCAAGTGGAAGTTCAAGGCCGCCGCATCCCGCTTTGTCGGGCGTTATGCCGGTGCCTGGTTCACCTGGCGTTACTGCAAGCGCCCTTCCAACTGACGGCCCCTCCGCCATGCTCAGTGTACCTGAACAGCGCAAGCGGGGGCCTCTCGTCCGCCCCCTTTACATTTTTATAAAATATGTCATAATGGTATAGAAGAAAAGCGAAAGCAAACTGGAGTTCATGCATGGCAGATATATCCGCGATCATTACCCGCAAGTCGCTGAAGGCGAAGCAGAAGGCCGCGATAAGGACCGTCAAGGCCCAGGCAAAGGAGAAAATTGAAAAGCTCAAGAGGGAATCGTTTGACGGCGAGGATGACGAGCCTGCCCTTAGCAGGGATCAGAAGAAGCGTCTGCGTTCGGAGAAGCTTGCCGCCAGCATAGCGTACTCCTCCAAGATGCCCCGGGAATACACTGTGGGGGAGGACATATTCAACTCCATAAGCCACGGGGTCGGTGCCGGCCTGAGCATAGCCGCGCTGGTGCTCCTCATAATACGGGTGCTGAGCCATACTGTCCCTTCCCGTGCGGGCCTTTCGGTGTTCGCATGTACGCTGTATGCCTCGTCATACTTCATCATGTACATCCTTTCCACCCTCTACCATGCAATGAATCCCTACGGGGCCAGGCGGGTCTTTTCCATCCTGACCCACGACGCCATATACTTCCTGATCGGTGGGACGTTCACTCCCTTCATCCTGCTGGAGCTGGGGGGCCGTACGGCCTGGCTGCTGTTCGCTGCCCTCTGGATTGCCGTGGCGGCCCTGATAGCCCTGTATTCGTCGCTGGGCAAGAAGATACGGGCCTTTTCCATTGCGGCTTACCTGGTGCTGGGCTGGTTTTTCATCCTGCTTTTTGCCGTGTTCGGTGTTGGCGGACTGCCCCATCTGAGCGAGAAACTGCTGCTCGCCGGGGCGGCGGCCTACAGTTTTGGCGGCCTGTTTTTCCTCATGCCCAAATATAAGTGGTGCCACAGCGTGTTCCACCTTTTTGCCCTGGCGGGAAGCGTCCTGCACTTCTTCGCCGTGTGGCACCTGTTTTAGCGGCGTGGGCTTGATTGCGGCGGCAGCTGGCGTGCGCCGCTGGTTCGGATGGTTCGCCGTCACCGGTCTGCCGTCAGCTTGACAATGGCCGGACATTTTGGGATAATTTTTTCAGAAAGATTTCATAAGGAGCTGTTATGGCAAAGAAATATGCATTTTTGTTCCCCGGTCAGGGGGCACAGACGCCTGGCATGGCAAAGGACCTGGCGGAATCCTTTCCTTCCTCAAAGAAGGTTATTGACGATGTTTCTTCTATATTAAACCTCGATATGGGCAAACTGCTCTGGGAATCCGACGCGGATACCCTGAGCCGCAGCGACAACAGCCAGATTGCCATAACCACGGCCTCGCTCGCCATAATGGCGGCGCTTAAGGACAAGGGCATAGAGCCTTCCGCCGTGATGGGCTTTTCGCTGGGGGAATTCCCCGCCCTCTATGCCGCCGGTGTCATAGGGTTTGAGCCGCTCGTGAAGCTGGTCAGGCAGCGCGGTGTCATAATGCAGGCTGTTTGCGAGGAAATTGCCGCCGCCAACAAGGGGCATGCCCCCGGAATGAGCGCGATACTGGGCCTTCCCCCTGAGACCGTGCGTAAGATTGCCGATGCCATTCCCAATGCGTATGCCGCCAACATGAACTCTGTGAAGCAGACCGTCGTGAGCGGAACTTTCGATGCCCTCACCGAGATGGAGGACAGGGCCATGAAGAGCGGTGCCAGAAGGGCAATCCGCCTTAAGGTCGCAGGGCCCTTCCATTGTCCCTTGATGCAGAAAGCCGCCGATGAGTTTGAGAAGGTCCTGGCGGACGTGGAATTCGCAGATCCCAGGATTCCCCTGTTCAGCAACGTAACCGGAAAGCGGGCGGAAAGCGGTGCCCAGCTTAAGGCCGCCGCCGTCCAGCATCTGACTCACGGTGTCCTGTGGACTGACGAGGAAGCCGTCCTTGCTTCCATGATCAAGGAGGACGGGGGCGAGTGGTCCATACTTGAGCCGGGGCCGGGAAAGGTCCTGACGGGCCTTTGGTCCCAGACCGAAGCGGGTGCCGCCCTTGCCGCCATACCGGTCGGCACGGTGGAAGCCGTGAATTCCCTGTAGTTTTTGATTTCAGAATGGGGCGGCCTCCGGGCTGTCCCCGTGTCCCGCAAAGAGGGACCTGTATTCTCCGGGAGCCATTCCCTTTTCGTCGTGGAAGACCCTGTTGAAGCTGGGAATGCTCTGGAAGCCGGAAAGCATGGCGACTTCCGTGAGCGTCATCTTGTCCTGGGCAAGCAGCTCCGTGGCCTTTTCCAGCCTTATCATGTTCAGCCACTTGCTGTAGTTCATCCCCATCACGTCTTTGAAGGTCCGTGAGAAGTAGTCCTTGCTTATTCCCGCCATCCTGGCCATTGCCGCCTGCGAGAGGTCGTCCGCCGTCAGGTTGTTCTTTATGTAGTCCGTCACCATGATAAGCCGGCGCATCACGTCGTCAGTGCAGCTGTCATGCTCGTGCAGCTTCAGTTCCGGGGCCAGCTCGTCCCGGTGTTCGTCCAGGGCCAGCATGAATTCCATGAAGAGGATGCAGCACCTCAGTTCCCTGTTCATTTCGCCGGAAAAGTGCAGCGCCTTCATCCGGAATGCCTTGTCCTTGAGGCTTTGGGCAAGGTCCGGATGTGATTTCCTGCGTATTACATGCAGCTTCCTGTACAGGTGCATGATCCTCTGCAGGTCGAGCAGCGAGTTCATGAAGCTGTTGCTGAACTGCATGACCAGGGACTGTTCCCTGTCAGCGTCTATTATGGCGTGCATTTCCATGGGCCAGGCAAGCACGAAATCGCCTTCCTCCAGGCTGTACGTGTCCTGGTTTACCTTGAAGACGTTCGTCTTTCCCGGTCCCACAAGGATTATCTCGCCGTAGGAGTGCCAGTGCGGGCGGTAGCTCCGCTCCTTGTGGCCCGTTGACATGTTGAACGCGCTTATCCTGTCAAAGTCGAACGCTTCGTATCCGCTGTAGTCCATAGTCCGCACCATAGCAAAATATGATAATGGTCAGGTCAATTCTTAAGAAGCATATTATAGGAAAGGTGAGTATATTGCAAGAAGGGGAGGTTCCCCAGGGGGAATATGAAAGATCATAATACGGACATGACGACCGGCGACCCGGTAAAGCACCTCATTCTCTTTGCTCTTCCGGCTCTTATAGGAAACCTTTTCCAGCAGGTGTACAACCTGGCCGATTCCATAATAGTCGGTCAGTTCGTTGGGGCCAACGCCCTGGCGGCGGTAGGGGCCACGTCGTCCATCAGCTTCCTGTTCTTCGCTCTGTGCAACGGCATCGGGAACGGAGGGGGCATCATCGTGTCCCAGTTCTACGGTGCTCATGACAATGCCAAAGTGAAGAACTGCATCGTGAACACGGGCCTCATCATGCTTGCCGTTCCGCTCGCGTTCGGCATAACGGGCTTTGCCTGCGCTCCCCTCCTGCTCAGGATCCTGAGCACCCCGGAGGAGATCCTTCCGGATGCGACCATGTACATACGCCTGGTCTGCACGGGGCTTCTGTTCGTGTCCTTGTACAACTACCTGGCTTCCATGCTGCGCGCCTTGGGCGACTCTCGCTCTCCGCTGTATTTCCTTGTCATTTCCACGATTATAAACGTGATCCTGGACGTGATATTCGTCTATAACCTCAAGATGGGCATAAAGGGGGCCGCCATAGCCACTATTATCTCCCAGTTTGTGGCCGTGGTAAGCTGCGCCGTGTATGCCAACAGGGTGAATCCTTTCTTCAGGTTCAGCAGGGAAGATTTTTCCGTCAGCATGGAGATGGTCTGCAAGGTCATCCGGCTGGGCATACCCATATCCCTGCAGTTCGCTCTCATAGCCGTTTCGTCCATGGCCGTGCAGAGGATCGTCAACTCCTACGGGACGGTCGTCGTGGCGGCCTTCACCAGTACCAGCAGGATAGAGCAGCTGATACACCAGCCCTACGCGACGCTGGGCACGTCCATCTCGACCTACTGCGGGCAGAACTACGGGGCCAGGAAGTACGACCGCGTGTACATGGGCTACAGGAAGGGCTTCCTTATCATGACTGTCCTGACGCTTGTCATGATATTCGTCATGCAGGTCTTTGGCAGGGGCATAACCAGCCTCTTCGTTTCGGACGAGCAGGTCATAGCGTTGGGTACGATGGGTCTGAGGATAACCAGCGTATTTTACATTGCGCTCGGTACCATATACGTGGTCCGCGGAGTCCTGACCGGAATAGGCGACGCGTTCTTTGCCCTGTTCAACGGGATTGTCGAAGTCGTGGGCCGTTTTACCATTCCCATATTCGTGACGAAGTTCATGGGGCTGGAGGAGCCTGGTATATGGCTTGCCACGGGCATAGTCTGGGTCCTGAGCGGGGCCACGGCCTGGCTCAGGTATTTCGCGCATTTCCATACGGTGTACATTTCGCCCATGCTTGTGGCCAGGTCCGTGCGCCGCGTCCCGGTGGCGGGGCGGGCTTCGTTAGGGCGGGCCGTCGAGGTGGGGCCGTTGTGCGGGGGAAGGGCCCGCGCCGAGTAGCCCTTGTCGCGGCGGTTTTGTGGCCTGCGGGTGGGGCGGGTGTTGCCTCGTCGGGGCTGCCTGCTTTTCAGACACAAAGGGCACCCCGGAGAACATCGGTTTCCCGAGTTTCCTGGGTGCCCCTTTTTTCTGTTGTTCTTTCTGAGCCAGTTTCAAAAGTGACCGACTTTTGCAACTGGCTCTTTCTGTCTATTTCGTGTTCTTGAATTCGTCGAATTCCTTCAGCATCTGGGGGTCTTTATCCTTGTCAATGATGCTCACTATGACCGCGGCCAAAAGGCAGGCCAGGAAGCCGGGAAGCAGCTCATATACGTCAAGGATGCCTCCTGAGAAGTTGTGCCATACTATGACCGTGGCTCCTCCCGCTATTATTCCGGCTATAGCGCCCTTTGCCGTGGCGTTGCGCCAGAAGAGGGCCAGCAGGATAAGGGGGCCGAACGTCGCGCCGAAGCCTGCCCAGGCATAGCTGACCAGGCCGAATATGGAGCTGTTTTCGTTTAGCGAAAGCACGAAGGCGACCAGGGCTATTGCGAGGACCGTCGCGCGGCTCAGGAACACCGTGGTTTTTGGCTCGAACTTTTTCTTGAGCAGTGTCTGGCAGAAGTCCTCGGTGAATGCGCTGGCCGCAACGAGCAGCTGGGAGTCCGCCGTGGACATGGCCGCCGCCAGGATGGCGCACAGGAAGATGCCTCCGATGAAGGCGGGGTAGGTCTGGATTATCGTAGCGATGACGACGCTTTCGTTCTGGGCGGCCGGCAGCAGGTCGTTAAGGTAGACGACCGCGAAGGAGCCGATGCCCATTGCGCCTATGAAGGCTATCGTGACCCAAGACATGGCGATGCGGCGGGAAAGGGCTATGTCCTTCTCGCTCTTGATTCCCATGAAGCGGACCAGAATGTGGGGCATGCCGAAGTATCCCAGGCCCCAGGCAAGGGATGATATTATGGATATGACGGAGAAGTTCTGGTTTGCGGTGAACTTGCTTTGCATAAGCTCTCCGAATTCCCCGCGCATGGCTTTCTGGGCAAACTCGCCTACCTTCTGCGTGGCGACGGAAGGCCCTCCTACGGTTATTATCATGATGCATACTGTCAGGATGAGCGTGATGAACATCAGCGTCCCCTGGATGAAGTCCGTGGTGCAGACGGCCGAAAAGCCTCCCAGCAGGGTATAGAGCAGGATTACCACCATGCCGATCACCAGCCCGCAGATGTAGGGCAGGCCAAAAACCGTGTTGAGCAGCTTTGCGCAGGCGACGAAGCCCGATGCCGTGTATATGACAAAGAAAAGCACGATGAAGATCGTGGAAACCAGCGAGATGATGCGCTTCTTGTCGTGGAAGCGGTTGGTCAGGAACTCAGGTATCGTAATCGAGTTGTTGCACATCATCGAGTAGCGGCGCAGGGGTTTTGCGACGATGAGCCAGTTCAGGTAGGTGCCTATTTCCAGGCCCAGGGCGGTCCAGAAGGCTTCCTTGAGTCCTCCCAGGTAGGCCACGCCGGGCAGGCCCATCAGAAGCCATCCGGACATATCGCTCGCTTCGGCGGAAAGGGCCGTGGTCCACGGTCCCATGTTCCTGCCTCCCAGGAAGAAGTCCTCGGAACTGTTGTTCGTGTTCATCCAGCGGATGCCTACGTAAACCATAAGCCCCAGGTAGAGGGCGAATGCGATAACATGCTGTATCATCGCAGAAGACATTGTTTTGCTCCTTTCTTACATAGAGTTGGGTGTACCAGGTTGCCCCGCACGGACTGGCCGCATGGGGCGCTTGAAACTGGCAAAAACTTGTTCCTATATTCTTTCATATTTTTGTGTCTTTTTCAATATAGTGCGGGGAATTGTACCGTGCGCAGGGCGTCGGAGCAGGACTGGGGGCGATGGGAGCAAGACCGGGGCCGGCCCGTCAGCTTGTTACGCACAAATCCTTTCGTACCACTTGACCTTTTTCCTTTTTTTACGCTATAGTATTAGCGCAAAGCAATTTGCGGGCCATTAGCTCAGTCGGTTAGAGCAGAGGACTCATAATCCTTTGGTCCTAAGTTCAAGTCTTAGATGGCC
>CAMNGY010000062.1 GCA_946538795.1 uncultured Treponema sp. | reverse complement strand
GCCTCTGTCACGGCGGGGTCCTCGGATTTGGGGTAGTAGCCCACGTAGCGCCCAACAACCTGGAGGCTTTTGAACGTCATGCGGACATTCCGCTCTGCCGCCAGCAGGGCCTTCTTGTGGCCGCCCAGAAGGTAGACGGACTTGTAGCGGTTTTCGAGCGTGGTCATTATGTTGACGAGCGTCTCAAACGGATTCCAGCGGGTCGGGACGGTAAGCTTGAGGAACCGCGCCCCGCTGATTATGCTCTTTGATGTTGGCAGTATCAAGTCGGCCTGGGCAACGGCCTTTGCAAACTCGCCCTTGCACCGGGCCTTGAGCAGGTCCCAGATGGACAGGAATACAATCTGCTTCGGGCCTTCCCGTTCCATGAGGGAGACGATGGCCTCCTCGAAGTCCGCGGGCCGGCAGATGTCCACGGGGACGCCCAGCAGGTCTATTCTTTCAATTTCCATATATCCGACTCCATGACTGCGGCCTGAATGACGGCCAGCCCGTACAGGGCCGCGGTCTCGCAGCGCAGTATGTTTGTTTCCAAATGCACGGGGATGAAGCCGGATCTCCTTGCCCTTTCCAGCTCGGAAGGGGAGATTCCGCCTTCCGCTCCCACCATAACCGCTATATCGGCAGTTTCGGGGGCGTTTTTAAGGAGGAAGCGTTCGCCGCACCGGGCCACGGCCCTATGAACCGGCAGGGTGTTTTCGTTGCGCTCGTACAGGATGAATGCCATCTTTGCGGGGCTTTGCGGCTCCGCTGCAGGCTCTTCCGGGGCACAGCCACCGGGCATTTGCTCCCAGAATGCGAGGGCCTCGTCAAACTTCTTGCAAGGAAGTGCTACCGTCTGAACCGGACTGCCGCTTTGTTCCCTGGCTTCCGTGATGATTTTTCCCCAGCGCTTGTCCTGGGGGGAGGATTTCTTTTCCGCGCTCTCGATGTTCCCTTTCTGGCAGAATTCCCCCGCGACGGATATAATGGAAGAAACCCCGCATTCCGTCGCCTGCCGGATAATCAGGTCCATCTTGGGAGGCTTGGGGACTAGCTGGAAAAGGTGGAAACGGAAGCGGCCGGCACGTTCTATTGGGGCGGCCTTTACTGCGGACAGGCTGCCGGGGACGGCCTCAGCGGGCGGGGCGGCCTCACCCTGCGGGAAGCCGGCGGTCCCGGCGGCCTCCACGATACTGCCTGCGAGTGAAAGCGTCAGCGTCTTTGACTGGGAGTTCACGCAGGCCACCGTCATAGGCTGCAGGACGCCCGACGGCAGGCGGACGTAAATCATGTCGCCTTCTTCCAGTCGCAGGACGGAAGCAAGGTAGCGGAACTTATCTCCCCCCACCTTGATGCAGCCGTCGCTGTCAAGCCCTGTCTCTGAAACAAACTGCCTCATTCGGCCTTGGCGGTCTGATTTTCTTTGGCAAGGCGCTCCGTTTCAATCTGCTTGAGGGTCTTTGACTGCGACATGAGCGCGTCGTAATCCTCTTCGGCAAAGATGCCGAGCGCGGCGTTCAGCTGGAGGTCGTAGTCCAGGTCGTAGAGGGGGCTTTTCTGCGTCCTCTGGACCTCGTTGCGGATCAGCTTGCGGAGGGTGCGCAGCTCCAGCTTGTAGTCTTTCTGAAGCACTTTTGCGTAGTTGGCTATGGCCACCTCGCCCATGTCCGGATGGTCCTCCACGTATTTTTCGATGGTGTCGCTAGACATGAGCGATGAGAATGCCTCGCTCTCCTCGTCGCTGAACTCCGGGTAGGCCACTTCCCTGTCCGGGGGAATGCCCACTTTGTCTATGTTGACGTCGGTGGGGGAGTAGTATTTTGCGACGGTTATCTTGAAGCCGTCATTGTTTATGAGCGGGGTCGGAATCTGGACGCTGCCCTTGCCGAAGGAATTCTCGCCCACAAGGTAGGCCCTGTGCGCGTCCTTGAGCGCCCCTGCCAGAATCTCGCTGGCGCTGGCGGAAGCGCCGTTTATCAGGACGATGAGCGGAATTTCGCCCGGAACCTCGGTGTTGCGCTTGGATGCGGTGTACACGCTGTTCTCATAGGCTATGCGGCTTTTCGTCGCGACGATGACGCCGTCATCTATGAACATGTCGGCGATGTTGTAGGCCGAGGTCAAAAGCCCTCCGCCGTTGTTGCGCAGGTCCAGTATTATGGAAGTGTAGCTGCGCCTGTACTTGTCCAGGGCGTCCTTCACCTTGTCGGCGGTGGTGGACCCGAATTCGGACAGGCGGATGTAGAGGGTGTCGCGTATCATGCCGGCTTTGACGGTCGGGTTCTCTATGAGGGCGCGGATCAGCGTGCAGTCGAATTCCATCTTTTTGCCGCGCCGTATGGTGACGGTGACAGGCTCGCCCACGGTCCCGCGCAGGCGGTCAAGCACCTCGTTCATCGTGATGGTGGAGGTGTCCGTGCCGTCGATCTTGATGATGAAATCTCCCGGCTGGATTCCGGCCTTTGCTCCCGGCGAGTCGTCTATGGGCTGGGCGACCTCAACGTAGGCCGGTTTATCCGGCTTGTTCTCCGTGGGCTTTGTGATGGAAAGGCCCACCCCGCCGAATGTTCCGACGGTCTTGTCGGAGAGGCTCCGCCAGTCGTCCTTGGACATGTACTGGGAATAGGGGTCGTCCAGGGCATCGATCATTCCCTTGAGGGCGCCCTCGTACAGCTTCTCCGGATCAACTTCGTCTATGTAGTTCTGCTGTATATAATAGTAAAGGGAGTTGATTATCTCCAGATACTGCCTGTCCCTCTGGGTCTTCTGGTCGGCAGTGAGCGACTGCGACTGCGCGAAGCACTGCGAAGCGAAGACTGAGACGACGGCGTAGAAGAATATGAACGACAGGGTCTTTTTGAGGCCATGCGCGGATGATTTTGCCTTTTCCATGCTTATAAAATATCCTTATTTCCAAATAATTACAATAATAAGAAAGTCCTTATGCTTTATCGTCTGATACGCCCCGCCGCCTTAGCATGATGTAGAAGGCGACGCAGATAAGCGAGGACAGGAGGGAGCCGGCGGGAGCGGCCAGGCCCATCTCGTAGAGCGTGTCCGGGAACAGCTTGGAGGCGAACCATGCGCCGGGGATTCTGACCAGGATGATGGACGAGACGTTGTGGATGAAGGAGAGCATGGACCTGCCCATCGCGGAGAAGAAGCCGGAGAAGGGAAAGTGGATGCCCGCGAAAACGCAGTCCAGCACGTAAGTCCTCAGGTACTGCTCTCCCAGGCGGATGACCTCGGCCTCGTCCGTGAACATGGCAAGGAGGGGGGCGGAGGCGAACTGGAAGACGACGGCGAAGACCGCGCCTATCCCGACCGATATGGCCGTTCCCGCGAGCAGCGTCCTCCTGGCCCTGCCGTAGCTCTTTGCCCCGATGTTCTGGGCGGCGATGGCCGAGACCGAGGACAGCATGGAGGACGGGATGAGGAAGAGGAAGCAGATGATTTTCTCAACGATTCCGACCGCCGCCGCGACCGTGACTCCCCTCCTGTTGGCAATGACCGTTATTAAAAGGAAGGAAACCTGCACGAAGCCGTCCTGCAGGGCAATCGGTCCCCCGATGGAAAGCATGTGCTTTATGAGTGACGGTTCCGGCGAGAGGTCGTTCCTGCCTATCCTGACCCCCAGGTGCAGCCGTTTCGTCGCGAACAGCGCGGTTGCGACGCTGACGGCCTGGGCCAGCACCGTGCCCAGGGCCGCGCCGGTAGCCCCCATGCCCAGCATGCCCATGAAAATGTAGTCCAGCGCGACGTTGACCGCGCAGGCGACCGCAATGAAGGCCATGGGGCTTTTTGAGTCTCCCATGCCCCTGAAGACGGAGCTGAGGACGTTGTAGGCGATGATGAAAGGAATGCCCGCGAAGCAGACCGTGAGGTAGCGGCGGGTTTCGGCGACGGATTCGGGGGGCGTGGACATGACCGAGACGACCGGGGACCTGAGGGCCAGCAGGATGCCCGTCAGGACTGCCGCCACGACGGCGAACATCAGTATGGTATTGCCTATGAGCCTGGCGATTCCCCGCTCGTCGCCCGCGCCCACGTCACGGCTTATCAGGACGGTGCTGCCCATGGCCAGCCCCACTATTATCACCGTGACCATGTGCATTATCTGGCTGCCTATCGCTATGGCCGATATGACGTCCGCCCCGTTGAATTGCCCCGCTATGTACAGGTCGGCAAGGCCGTAGAGGGTCTGAAGGAAATAGGCCAGGAGGTATGGCAGGGAGAAACTGATTATGTTGCGGGCAATGCTGCCCTCCGTGAGCTTGCGGGGCATGGCGGACAGCCTAGCACAAAGACGGGCGGATGGCAAGAAGGGGATAACGGCGGTAATTGATATTGCGATGGAAAAACTGTATCCTGTCGCACAGGAAGTCAAAAATGAAGAAAGAGAACTGGAGAAATATGGCGAAAACCGTGCAATCCTTGCGGTTTTGCTCCATCATACGGACAAGATACTGTATCAGAACTTTCCGGTCGCAATGTTCTCATATTGTGCGGTCTCGTTTTTTATCTTCCTTATGGGAATCACCACATACTGGTCATTCGAGCGGAATTTCGGTCATTTAAAAGCAAAGCTGGCCCAAAAAGTTTCTTCGGTTTTTGCAAGCTATCTTGTTGCCTCGGCAGTTTATCAGCTTGCGGTGTACCGATTCTTCAATCTTTTCGGGGGGGGGGGTAGTCATCGCCGTCTCGTTCCTCACGTCGCGGTTCACGAACATTTTGGATGTTTACCGCAGCGGAGGAAAGCTCTTTGGCGGAAAGTACCTGATACTCCTTTATGCCGGCATGGTCACGGCCTCATATTACGAAAAATTGAGGGCTTCTCCCTGGAAATGCCTTCTCTTCCTCTGTCTGGCGCTATGCTGGTGGAGGTTCGAGCGCATTGACCGTTCTACCCTGGACAGGAAGCTGCATTTTGGCGATGGCATAGGTTCCTCAAATCTTTCCCTGGCTCTGATGGCGGTCCTTTTGGCGGGATTCCTGTTCAACCTGGAATTTTTGATGCGCAAAAATTCCTTCCTCAGAAAAATAAGCGGTGGCTGGGCCTGGTTTGGCTCGCATACGCTGTACATATTCTTGTACCACAGGTTCTTCCTTGACTTTTTTCTGCTGGGCTTTTCCACCCTTGATGAAAATATATGGATAAAACGGATCGCTTACTTCTCCGTGATGGCCTCCGGCCCTATTGCCATAGAGTATGCAGTGAGGGGGATAAAAATGCTTTATAAAAAAAAGCAGGATTGTCATGTCCCTGATGGTCAGGGCGGACGGGAATACGTGAGCTTGCAATTCCTCACGGGAAAGCTTGCCGGCTCCGTCGTATGTTCCCGGGATGCGCCGGTGACGACCGGGGAGGGTAGGACCCTGCTGACAAAGTCTTTAAGCCGTGTTATAGTGTGCCACGACGTTTTTTGTGCCATGGAGTGTATTCGTATGCTGAAATCCAGAAAGTTCCCCGCATTGCTTCCGGCCGTGCTGTCCGTCATGTTATGCCCGCTCGTCCTCATGTCCTGCCCCGGCCGCTGACTGGGACGGAACGACTCCTACAGGAACATCGCCATGTAGTACGGGACGGTTATCTTGTTCCCGAAAACGCCGACGTTGTTTTCGGAAAGCTTGTAGCAGATGTTCACGTTGTACTGCTCGTTCTTCAGCACGGTGCTGGCTGACTTCGTGTTACCGGTCGTGGCTTTCACCTCCACGAGCGAGATTTCGCCCTGGATTTTCGACACGAAGTCAATCTCCAGTCCGGAATCCTTGTGGAAGTAGTACAGTTTCCTGTCCTGCTTGGAGAAGCAGTCCGCAATGATGTTCTCGAAAATCGCGCCCTTGTAAAAACCCAGGTCGCCGGAAAGGATTTTCGCCGCGCTGTCACGGTCAAGCATAGCTACGAAAAGCCCCGAATCCTGCATGTAAATCTTGAACACGTTGTCCGTCTTGCAGCCTTCCAGCGGATCGGAGATGCTGGAAAGGTTGTGGCACAGGCTGATGATCCCGAAATCGCAGAGCCACTGGATTGCGGGAAGGTATTTTTCTGAACGCCCTTTCTTTTCCAGCAGGGCGAAGGAGAATTTCTTGTTCTCCTTCGCAAGCTGCGCGGGGATTGACTCAAAGACCCTGTTTATCCGTCCCAGAAGGGCGAGGTCAATTTCCTCATCCTCGTTCTCGTCCAGGTGCTTTCCGAAGTCATCCTTGTATTCCTCAAGGATGTCGTGCTGCTCCTGCCACACGACGTTCATGTCGTTCGTAGAGACAAAGCGGTCAACGACATACGGAAGCCCGCCGACGCAGATGTATTCCTTGAAGTAGCGGAGCATCGCCTTGTGGCTTGCCTCGCGCACGGGCGTTTTGCTCTCAAAACAGTCCCTGAGGTACTGTATCACGTCCTCGCCGATTCCCTTCGCCCACAGGAATTCCTCGAAATCCATCGGCTTCATGTATACGATTCGCTCAAATCCTGTTGGAACGCCCTTGCCCTTTTTCTTGTTGTAGCCCTTTATGCCGAGCAGTGAGCCGGTCGCAATCACGTCATAGCGTCCGTCCTCGCAGAAGGGCTTTATGCTGGCGCGGGCGTTCGAGCATTCCTGAACCTCATCAAAGATGAGGACGGCCTTGCCTGCCTCAAAGCGGGTGCCGGGGAACACCGCCGAAAGGTCAAGGATAATCCTGTCCACGTTCAGGTCCGCGTCAAAGACCTTTCTCGCACCGTCGTGCTCCTTGAAGTTTATGTAGAGGACGTTTTCGTAGTTGTCCCTGGCGAACTCCCGCACGGCCCAGGTTTTCCCTACTTGGCGAAGCCCCTTCACTACGAGGGCTTTCTTTTTGCCGTCCGCGTTTTTCCACTTCTCGAACTCGCCTAAAATCTTCCGCCTGAACATAGAAAGCCCCCTGCACTTTTTGTACCGAGTTTATCAGGAATTTATACACTTTTTCAAGGGAGTTTTTGCCGCCTGGGTGCACTTTTTTAAGGGAGTTTTCCCAAAGGCTGGGGCGGACGGAACCCCGCGGACAGGCGGGCCGGAATGACCTTGACAGCCGGTTTCTCTTTAGTATAGCATTATGGTAGATATGTTGCAGCTTTCTACAGAGACAGTGGCCCCCGGCTCCTATATTTTCGTCGAGGACAAAGAACCGAAGAATTATTTTTACATCATCCGCGAGGGGAACGTGCAGGGCATCCGCCGCTACAGCAAGGGGTCCCGCATGTATGAGCCAGGGAACATCATAGGTGTCGTCCCCTGCATGACCGGCCGCTCGCAGACCGAGAGCGTCATAGCGAAAAGCCAGACGACGCTGGTCAAGGTCATGCGCTCGCAGTACGAGGACCTCATAAAGGTTCAGCCCACCGTCGCGATGAAGATAGTTCAGATGCTTTCCCGTGACCTGCGCAGCTTCAACGAAGCATACGACAAGAAGGTCGGGAGCGTGAGCAATCTTAAGGACCGTACGGTCAAGCTGTACGAGACCGCCTGCTATTATGAGGGCAAGGAATATGTGCGCGCCGGTTGCGCATGGAAATCTGATGA
>CAMNGY010000061.1 GCA_946538795.1 uncultured Treponema sp. | reverse complement strand
CGCAAAGGACAGATTTGGAAGCCTTTAGCGATGACGGTATCAGGCAAGCAAAGAAGCTCAAAATTTCGATAGAGGACGAGGGCTTGTTCCCAGATACGGATGTTACGGTTATCGCCGATGTCATTCAGACAGAAGGTAAGAATCAGGAAAGCTTTGAAAAATATGTCAAGCTCGTCAACGAATTGAAGGAAAAATACGTTGAGGAAAGCATCCCAAGATTTCCTGAGAAGAACGATATACCAAAACAATTGGAAATCATCTTGCATACCATCAACGGAGAGCTTCGGAAACGTCAGATTGAAAACAAGGATGATTCTTTGTATGCCGAGACAATTATTCTCAATCAGTATATGGATATGATTCAGGATGATGTGGAAGTAAAACGGATAATAAAGAATTATTCCAGTATCAATGCCGCGACCTGCCAGCAGTCTCTGGACATCCGCAGGGGTGCAACTGAAAAAAGATATGATTTGGTCATTATTGATGAAGCTGCCCGCGCGAATCCTCTTGATTTGATGATTCCCATGTCAATGGGAAAAAAAGTAATCCTTGTCGGAGATCACAAGCAGTTGCCTCATATGCTCTCACCGGAGGTCGTAAATGAGTACAGGAAGACAGGCAAGGAGGATCAGCTGGGAATCCTGCAGGAAAGCATGTTTGAACGGATCTTCAAGCTTTTTGAGAGTTTAGGAGCGAAAAAAAGAACTGTACGTCTGACCAAGCAGTACCGAATGAATCCCATTATCGGCGACTTTGCAAGCAAGTGTTTCTATGAAGACAAGAACGGGAATCCCGGGCTTGATTCTTCTTTCGTGGATATTACAAAAAAGAAGGCGAATCTTGGTATGTATTCCGATAAGCCTCTCGTGTTCCTCGATTTGAGGCGAGAAAAATTCGGGGCAGAAACAAGCGGTCTAAGCAAATCTCGTCCGTCAGAAGTGGAGCTAATACTTCAAGAAGTTTCAAAAGTCCTCAAAAAAGACATTTCGAAATCTGTAGGAATCATCACATTCTATAAGAGACAAGCGAATCTTTTTTTTGAATCTGCATCGAAATATCTGACTGACGGTGAACGGGAAAGAGTTGAAATTGGCACTGTGGATGCTTTTCAGGGGAAGGAGTTTGACATCGTGTTTTTGTCCTGCGTAAGGGCGAATAATTATCCCCCAGAGGACATTCACAGGAAAATAGGACACTCAAACGACAAGAACAGGCTTTGTGTGTCCTTCACCAGGGCAAGACAACTTCTTGTTACTGTCGGTGACGGGGAAACACTGTCCGTAATACCAGAAATGAAGTCTCTCATCGCACTCTGCAAGGAAGGAAAAGGAGGACACTATGAGTGTATCACCAAAAACTAATGCCGTGTTCACATTCGGGAAATTCAAACAGCTAACGGACAATGCGTATAACGTCGTTGAATTCGCATGGCCAGTGAGGGCATTTGAATGCTATGCCAATAAATTGCAGCAGAACTCCTTGGATGCGCTCGCACTAGCCATATTGGAGATGTTAAACCTGCAGTTCCTGAGCAACAAACGAATTGCAGATGATTTAGGTATAAGCGAGGAGCTTTTGAAGCGTATTATAAACAAAGAACTCCTGTCTCGGTCATATTGCGAAGAAAACGGGAAGAGCTACATTGTCTCAGAAGCAGGAAAAGAATACCTTTCCGATTTGAGTGGAAATGAAGTCTCCAACGAAAAGGTGTTCGGCTATATGTTCCAGAGCGTAACGGATGGGGAATTCCTTCCGTTTTTCTACGAAGGAACATTACCTGATATATGGGGGAATGACGACGACCTGCTTTACATTGCATCCGAAAACCAGGATGATTGGAGTAAACTGGAAACAACTGAATTGTTGAGCCGCATAAACAGAGCCTATCACAGGTACGGATATATTTTTCACAAGTCAACTGAAGCGGAAGAAATATCTCCTTTAGACACGAGCATCTTTGTTGATGCTGATGACGATATTGCGGATCAGGATTTTGATTTCGAGGGGAGTGGTCAGACAGAGGAAAGAGCCACCGAAGAAAATGAAACTCACCAAGTCTTGAAAAATTTGAAGAATGCGAGAATCAAATTGCTCAAGACACAGCCAAAAGAGATGTACATAAAATTCCGTCTCTATTCTCTCAAAGACGAGCCGGATTCATTCTTTGTGAGTTCGCCGTTTGAAGATAACGATAGCAAGTGGTATTCTGAAGCATTCTCAAGGATGAGAAACGATGCGAATATCCAGATAGGCATGGATGAATCCTCTTTTGAACCTGTTTCAACATATTGCGACAAAGTGACACAGCAGATGTTCGTAGAAATCCCTGAGCTTAAGGAGATGAACCCCGAAGAGTATATTTTGCGGACTTACCCTGAAATAGCCCGAAGCTCATTACGGTCTCAGCTGGAAAGAAGTTACATGAAGATTCTCAGGCAACAGACAATGGCAAGGAAAGGCGGAGACAATGAGGCCGACATCATAATGAACGTCTACAGGACCCTTGAGTTAATACTTAACAATTATATAAAAGATGTTGACTCAAATAAAATCGTAGGGACCTATTTCAACTTCATAGATTCTGGAGATATTAGCTCTATACAGGAAGAATTTGGAATAGAAGATGATATCTCTGCTTTCAGGAATGAGAAAAAAGTTGTCTCGGAATTTGATTATAAACGTCGTTCCCTAATGAACAATTTTAAGAAGGGGAAAATGGGGAATAGCCTTCGTGAGAAATACTATTTTCTTACTTTTGCTGCCTATATAGACAAATGTCCAAAATTTAAAAAGGCTCTGAAAGAGGATAAGTCCATTTTGTATAGGATTGACTCCATAATGGACGTGCGAAACAAATATGCAGGGCATAATGATGGAACTGAAGTGAAAGACATTGACAAGAAAACTTTGGAAGGAATTTTGGATTCTTTCAAAATGCTGTCCAAAATCCTGATAACAAATTTTGATTAATTTAGAGGAGATTGAAAATGGGAAAGAAGAACAACAAAGGTCGATCATCACAGGCTAATAGCATTCCTACAGCTGCTCCGTCCGTTCAGCAAGAATCCAATGAGGATAAAGAGCTCCTTAACCTGGCAAAAAAGCTTGTGCAGGATGGTGACAAAGAATTGAAGTCCCTGATAGAAAAGCTTGCTGAGAAAGCTGTCGAGGAGCACAAACTTGAGCTCGAGATAGAGAAGGATGAGTTTAAAAAGAAACTCGAAGAGGATAACAAAAATGAACTTGAAAAGCTTTCCAAGTTGAAAAAAGAAATCGAAGGGCTTGAGGAAGAGAAACGCTCTATCGAAGACGAGAGAATCAATCTGGAAATGGAAAAGAAAAATATCGAGATTGATCGTAAAAAAATACTTGAGAAAGCCGAAAAAGAGGCAAAACAAAGGCTTGAGCAGGTTTATAGCGAAGAAAAGCAAAAATTCGAAAACGACCAAAAAGAACTTGAAGAAAAACTCTCTGAAATCGGCAAAAAGGAAAAACAGCTTGCCGATGAGAAAGTTGCGAACGATGATGCAATAGCGCAGGAACGGAAGAAATTTGAGCGGGCTCAGAAGGAATTCGATGAGGAGAAAGAGGATGTACGTCATGCTTTTGAAAAGCGTGAAAGCAAACTAAAGGATAGGGAAGCTGAGTACGACAAGGCAAATCCCGAGAAACTTGCGGAGCTTGAATCACAGATTAACAGTCTCAAGGCTTCCGTTGAACGGTGGAAAGAGGAATACGAGAAAATCAGATCCGAGAAGACAGAGCTGGAACTTCGAAAAGCAAAATCAGAAGGTTATACGATAGACCAGCTCCAGCAGGAGAAAGACAGGCTTTCGAACGAGCTTGATGCTTTACATGAAAAATTCGGCTCTTATGATGATTTGACGCTCAAAGAGATGAGCATAGCCCTTGAAGAAAAGCCGGGCCTTCTTGAAAAGATTACGCAATTGCAATCTGAGATTGCAAACAAGGAGCATGAGCTTACACGGAGGGAAAATGTCCAGCTTGAATATGGGCAGTTGAAAGAAAGGCTCTCTTTGCTTCGTGCCTTGAATGACCATCTTAAGACGGAACTGACCAATACAAGGAAGATGCTTGAAAGCTCTTCCGGTGATATTTGCCCTGCATTAACAGGAATCGACGTCAGTGCAGATTCTGAGAGCGAAAAAGAAATATTTGCAGAAAGAACAAACAAAATGTCCCAGCGAGAGACGCTTCCTGCCATAGTGAACCACGTAGTAAATTTCGCTGCCAGCCAGGAAGTTCCCCTCTACTATACCCGGAAAGATATCAAAGCTTTTATTGCAGGACTTTCCGCATCACATTTTGCAATCTTACAGGGAATGTCAGGAACAGGGAAGACGAGCCTTCCTCGCGTGTTCGCCAAGGCCATATTTGGAGAGGTAAACGTTGTTCCCGTAGAGTCATCCTGGCGTGACAGGAACGAGCTTTTGGGATATTACAACGATTTTAGCAAGAAGTTCACAGCAAAGGAATTCACCTGCTCCTTATACAAGGCAAACACGGCATCTTACAAACGGGTTCCCTATTTCATCGTCCTTGATGAGATGAACCTTTCCCGTGTCGAATATTATTTTGCCGATTTTCTCTCTATCCTTGAGAAGCCAAGCACGGATGATTGGGAAGTTCAGCTTGTTGATACCGATATGAGACAGTTGCCAAATGAGATTACACCGGAAGTACGAGACGCGCTTGCAAGAGATGATTCCGACCGCACTCGTGAGATTAGGGAAATCGTAAACAAGCTATACCCAGAGGGGCAGCATAACATTGATTCAGAGGCAATCCAGAACGCTCAGGCAGGAGAAAAGCAAAAGCTTCTACAATACATGGTAGAGAAACAGTTCAAGAACAGACAGGGAACAGCCAGCCTCGTGACTGGGCCTCAGCTTCTCATTGATGGAAAACAAATCCGTATCCCGGAGAACGTCTGGTTCATCGGGACTGCAAACAAGGATGAATCCACATTCGAAATTACCGACAAGGTATACGATCGCGCACAAGTAATGAATTTCTATGACAGGGCGACCGGTAGCAATGTACAAAAAACTGAACCAAAATTCATTCCCTATGGAATTTTGAAGACTCGATTCTCCGAGGCTAAAAAAGAGTATCCTTTCAATGGTGCTACAAATTCTGCTATAAAGGAAATAGACTCCTATCTGAAAGAACATTTCTCAATATCGTTCGGGAACAGAATTCTTGATCAGATGAACAAATTCGTACCGACATACCTAGCTGCCTCCGCTGAGACAAAGCTGTCTGATATAGAGAAGGGAAAATATACAAATGAAGCCCTTGATTATCAGATTACCAATAAAGTCCTGCGCAAGCTTGAATATGTTGACATAACGGAGGAAGAAATTTCAGAATTGAAGTCTATCTTTGAAAAATACAACATGGAAATGGCCTTGAGATTTCTGAAAACAAAGAAGGAAAGATAGATGGCAATATCACAGGAAAGTATCATAGGCTATCTTGATTTCTATGAGGATTTCAAGAAATTCTGCACAAATGGTATTCTCAGATACAAGGACTTGAAGTCTGCGTTCGATAGAAGGAACAAGAATGCCCTGCATCTGTGTGCATTCAATAAGAGATTTGATTCTCTGCTCAATCACAGCAACAGAGATGAAATTCTTGAGTATGCAAGGCATCTTCCACATATCTTCAACAGACCGAGGTTACATCTGAAGCAGATTGAAGAAGTCCGTCCCGCTGCCATCGTTACGAGGATAGGTCCAGAGTCTATCCGGCATCTTGCATCTCACAGTGAGCATTGGAAAGGAATCAAGGCAAATGGCCTTGTTCCTGAAAGGCTTCTTGCAAGGATACTTGAGGATGACTATGCGATATATGAGAACATAGCCGCGAAAACCCTCGTAGACAAGTTGTATGCTATGGAAAAAGCAGAATACGAGGATATAATCGATGTCATCATGAATTCACAATTAGCCGAGTCTTTTTTGCTAGGAGGAGCTCCTCAAGGTTTTTTTGAGGCAATGGATTTTCTTCTAAAAGGATTCGAGGACAAAGAATCCAGCTTTGTCCATCAGCTTCAAGATGAAGCAAAAGAAAAGGTTCAGAACATAATTGATTTCCTTGTTCAGTGCAAATCGACAAGGCTTTACCGTGAACTCAAACGGGAAAAGGTCATAAATGGACATCTTAAGAATACCAATATATTCATGATGGATAGCTACTACAAGAAGGTCTATCATCTGTGGTCAATTCTTGGAAGAAAGGAGGAAATGATAGGTTTCAAAGAAGAAAAAGATTTGAATCGGGAATACTTTGTCTACACTGAACTTATCCTACTTTTTTCGCTGCGATACATGGGGTTTTCCTGCAATGACGACGAAATTGTCTTAAAAGACGATTGTTTCGACAATCTTGAGATGACTTCAAATAATTGGAGTGTCATATTGAACTCTGTTATGGAGAATAAGAATTGCATTACAGCTGAGATCAAGAAAAAGAGAACTATACAGGTAGAGTTCCAAAATATTGATTTACCAGACACTCTGATTTATGCAGATTACGGGTGCAAAAAGGAAGGAAAAACATTAATCTTTGAAAAAAAGATTTCCAACGACGGGCAAAAAGAGCTCGCAAAGAAACTGTCTGACGGAATCGAGAAGAAAAATCAGAAACGATGGGTTGATTCGTTCAGGACGAAACTTTTTGATGCGATGGAGAATTTTTCTGTAAAATCAAATCGAATATCTTTCATACCATGGAAGGACGGTATTCCAGATAACTATGAGGAGGCAAAAAGAACAATAGAGTCGTTGAGAATAAAATACTATGAGAATGAATTCGATGAATGTTACGTTTTGAATATCACTCGTCCCAATGAGTTGAAGAATATAAAAGACGATTCACTCCTCAGAAGCCTTGTTTCGTTCAATCCGCGAAATCAGGAGTCCCCAAAAGAGAGATTTGTAGGAATACTTCCTGTAAGTCTCAACGACGTTTACTCTTTCTTACGACTTTCAAAAATACTTCTTAAATCAATGATTCTTCTTCAGGACGAACATAAGTTCTGCCCGCAATGCGGTTCTGCTATGCTTGGAAATCTACAAACAGGATACAAGTGTACCAATAACGATTGTGAACTAAAAATCATAAACACACAGTGTCCAGACTGCAAACGGAGATATTGGTATACAGATTACAAGTTTCCAGAGACATCAAAACTTGCGACCGATTCACCGGGATTGAAAATTTTGTTGGAGGAAACGGATTTTGGATTTAGAAATATAACCAAGCTTGAAGTGACAGAGGACGGAAGGCATAAACCCATATGCCCGTATTGCAAGGAGTAAATGACTTGAAACGCTTGTTTTTTTACATGGAAAAAAGCTTTTAAGAATACTGTTTGTCCTGACTACTGGTCAAATCGGAAAAAAAATGCTATAATAGGCTTATGGGAAATGAAATCTTCAAGACAGAAGAGGAATACGTCTCTCTGGCTGGTACCGGCGCGTTACTCAATCCCCGTGTG
>CAMNGY010000060.1 GCA_946538795.1 uncultured Treponema sp. | reverse complement strand
CCGCCGTAGCTTTTTCATCAGCCGCACCGCTCCTGCCAGAAAGCAGGTCAACCTCAAGCTTGCCACGGCGCATCCTTCCTCGGATAATAAGATCCGTGGGCGACAGCTGTCCCTCGTCCTGCTCCTCTAGTTTCTCATCCGTGTTGGGAAGACCCGTGAGGTAGGAGTGGATGTCGGTGTATTTGCCGCATTTGCCCAGCACGCTTGCCGCGTCCCATGCCGCCTCAAAGAGCCTCCTCAGGAGCGCGTTCTCCTTGTCGCTCCACTGCCTGGGGGGCTGGTATGCGATGAAGAATTCGCAGGGACTTGTCATCAGCCGGAAGTGCTTCTTAAGGAATTCCTTGTCCAGCGTGTAGTCATAATAGCTTTTAAGCGCAAGGGCGACGTACACGGCTCCCATCGGGGCAAACAAATCCCTGTCGGAAGGCGACGGGGCGCTGTCTCCCCAGATGTCTCCCCTCCCGTAAGCCAGCGAGCCGTCATCCTGGAACATGGACTTGGCGCATCTGGAGCTGCGCTTGCGGAATGCCTTCAGGTAGTGGCCCAGGGCGGCGAATGATTTTTCCTGCCCGTATTTCAGGTAGGGCATCGAATACAGATCTTCCATGCAATAATTGGCGGCAGGGTTTGCGGAAAGACCGGAAAGATCCGCCTGCCCCTTCGTCTGGTCCAGCCAAAGACCGGTGGCTGGCGGAGGCAGTGTTCCCGGCACTCCGAACGATGAGAGCAGCTTGTAGCGGTACAGTTTCCAGTCTGCTTCCATCTCCTTGTCGGAGAGAGTGAGCGACAGCCTCCTGTAGCTGCGGGAGAAGCGGGACGCATGGTCATCAAGGACGGACTGGTAGTGCCTGGCCTGGACGACGCACAGCTTTTTCAGGGCCTTGTCGGCAGCGGACGTCGCGAGCGACTTCGCCGACCTGGACACGTCTCCTCCTCTTCTCCTGTAGTGGTTTGACCTGTAGGCCGTCTCTATGTCTATGTATATGGTCACGTCATCGGCACCCTCCACAATGAGGGAACCGCCTTTCACGCAGCAGCTCCCACCCGTCGTGCAGGCCATCGCCATCGCGCACATGGGAATCCCGTCCATCCGCTCCAGCACGATTGTGTCGTCGTCCAGTGAGAATACCTTGCCCGGCTCCCCGTCGCTCTCAAATCCCGCGCGCAGGAAGATGTTCTTTGGCAGCGAGGCTTCTATGTGTATTGCTATGACATCGTTGACCGCAGAGACAAAAGCCTCCCGGCTGTAGCTGACGCTGGAACCTCCAGCGAGTGGTGCGCTCGTGGAGAAAATCGCGGTGCTGTCCTTGGGGCTTTCCATGGAAATGTCCTCCGTCGCTATCCCGGTTTCCAGGTCCAGCGTGCGCCCGTACACGAGTATGGAGCTTTCCTTTCCTGACAGGGGGCTGCGGTCCGCCGACGAGAAGAAATCTATGCGGAATTTGCCCGCGCCCTTGTAGCTGGCGGGGCAGGACGGAACCGAGGCGATGCTTTCCTTTATGAGTTCGGCCGCCTCCCTGTCGCGGCCGTCGGAGCAAAGGCCCTTTATGCGCGGAAAGTCTTTCCGGCAGCTTCTGTTCACCCTGTCAATGAATGGGGAGGACCACAGGGATTCCTCGTTCAGGGTGATGACCTGGGAGTCAACTCCGCCATAGACCATGGCGCCCAACCGTCCGTTGCCTATGGGGAATGCGGTTCCAAAGTCCTTGGCCGCCTCTTTGTAGCTGATTTTGTCCATGAAAAAAATCTAGCACGAACGGGCTTTCCGTGCAAGAGGCCCTGGATAAGAATGTGGCTTGTAATAAGAACGATGCGGCTCTGGCACAAAATTCCGTTCGGGTGTATAGTCTTTTGCATGAACATGGACAATATCGTTGTGGTTCTGGTCAGGCCGGAAGAAAGCCGGAACGTGGGCGCGGTCTGCCGTGCCATGGCGAACAATTCGATGCATGACCTGCGAATCGTGGGCAGGAGGGAGGACTTTGATGACGGGCATGTCAGGGTCCTGGCAATCCATGCGGCATACATCTGGGACAATGCCCGTTTTTTTGGCAGCGTCACTGAGGCCACCGCAGACTGCAGCGTGAGCGCAGGAACCACCCGCAGGCGCGGCAAGAAGCGCAAGGGCAAGCTCTTCTTCCCTGAGGAATTCGCCCCGAATGCCTCCCGCGTCACAGACGGAGGAGGCCGGGCCGCCATAGTGTTTGGAAACGAAAGGACGGGCCTGACCGACGAGGAGCTCCTGGAATGCAGCTGCGGTGTGACCATACCGTCCAGCGACGAATTCGCCTCTCTTAACCTGAGCCATGCGGTTCAGGTCGTCTGCTACAGCCTGTTCAGGGAAGCCGGGAAGTCTCAGACCGGCTATACGCCCATCAGCCTTTCCCGCCTGGATAAGACCGTGGCTGTCATTACCGAAAGCCTGGGACAGATGGGGTTTTTCCAGCGGGTGACGGATGCGGACATGGCCTCATTCTGGAGGCAGCTGCTGTCCCGCGCCTCGATGAGCGAGGGCGAGGCCCAATATATAGAAAAGACTTTCCACAAGGCGGCCGGCCTTTTTGTAGGGAAGGAAAGAAAAGCTGAAGGCTGACGGCGGCCGGCTTTTTTATAGGAATCGGCGGTACTGTCCGTCAGAGCCCTTTCCTGAAGATATAGGTCTTGTAGTCCCCGTGCTCGCCGCTAAACGGCTCGTATGTATCCTCCTGCACGAGCGTGAAGCCGTGCCTCACGTACCACTGCCAGTTGCAGTCGCAGTCGGTCCAGAGGTAAAGCTGCTCCCAGCCTTCGTTCCTGAGCCTTTCGCAAACCCGTTCCAGGATCACGGAACCGGAACCGACTTTCCTGCTGACGAACAGCGACAGCTTGATGTCCCTGCCGCCCATCAGGGCTAGGGTCCGCTCGTCCATCAGAGACAGGTATGTCCGGCTTATTTCCGAGGCCTGCCTCAGTCCGGCGGGGAAGCGACCTGACTCCCTGTCAAACCATCCGCCGGCTGCGCTCCTGTCACCCTTCCGGGCAAGGAAAGCGGCCGAAAGCAAATTCCCGTCCGCGTCCACAAGCTCAAAGCGGTAGTCGTTCTCGCAGATGTTGTTCCGCACGATGTATTCGACGTTGAAACGCTTGAACGCGGCATCGCCGACCGGCGGGCTCCACAGCGGCACGACCACATCGACGATGAGCGGGAGCTTTTCCATGCCGAAAGGCCGGAGCTTCACCGCAAGCAGATTACTGGGCAAGGGACCCATAAGCGGCGACCGCCTCGTCTATGGTCAGTTTGCCCGTCACAAAACCGTAAACGGCCATCCGGACCTGGATGGTCGCGTCGTCCGTCAGGCCGAACACTTCTGGCGACAGGACCCTGGACTCCGGGATATTTCCGAATGCGGCATACATGCTGTTAAAGGACAGGTCCCTGGTCGGCGACATAAGCCCCTTGTTCCGTGCCATTTCGTTCAGCTCCCGCGACGTGATGAGGAAGCGCATGAACTCATTGGCAATCTCCAGGTTCGGGCTTTCCTTGTTGACTGAGAACTGGATGTTCGGTATGTCCAGGAAGTATGCGCCCTCATCCGACAGGGGAAGCGGTACGTACGTATACGCAAACGGCCTGGCCGTGAATGCCGAGGAAAGGCTTTCGCGCTTTCTGGTTCCGGAAACTGCATCCCCGGAGCAGACCATCATGGGCACGTCGCCTTCAAAGAATCGCAGGATCACGGCATCATAATTGTTTTTTATGGCAGCGCAGGCCTCAAGATCCACGCAGCCGTCGCTCAGGAACCGTTCCATCTTCTCAAGGGTCGGCCGCATATATTCACCGGCCGAAGGGTCCAGGGCATTCAGCTTTTTGACAGCCTCCCCGTCATGCGCCACGGTCGCACAAAAGAAAGGATAGCTCACGAGCGTGAAGATTGACGTCATCTCCATTGCGCTGAAGCCCATGACCGGACTCCTATAGCCCTTCTCACGGAAAGCCTTGCACACGGATACCAGCTCGTCATAGGTGGAGGGGACGTCAAGATCTTCTTTTTTGAACAGGTCGCTGTTTACGAGCATGCCATAGGTGCTCGAGAAAACCGGAACCATCGGAAGCGTCCCGTCCTCCGTCTTCAGGAGGATGTTGCCGCGGATGCAAGCCAGGTCGAGCCCCAGGGAGGGATCTGACAGGTCCTCGGCATGTTCAATGAAAGCCTTGTACTGCTCGCGGCCATACATCCAGGAATTGCTGACGTAAACATCAGGGGCATCCGTCCCGCTCAGCACCAGGTCCGCCATGTTGTTGTAGTCATCAATCTTTGTGTATGCGAGCTCCACGTCCGGATAGTATTCATTGAAGCGGTCAAACTCAATCTCCAGCGCCTCAAAGTTGTCATATCTGCCGGCAAAGTTGACGTGCCCTCTGACGGAGCTGTCCAAAGCAGGCCGGAACCCTTCCTCCGTCCCTGCATCCTGTTTTTTTGAGCCGCATGCCGTCAGCCCCATAAGCATCAGCAGCGCCAAGATTGCGTACGCCGTCTTTTTCATCACCCTAGCCCTCCATTCCTTGCTTTCCATTATAGCAACTTTGCGCCGCACAGTACAGCCCTGTTCCCGGCCTGCGACGGTTAGGGGAAGCAGAAAAACCTTGACAGACTGCGCTTTCCATGTAACGATTGAATTATTAGACCGATGATCCTGCTTGTTATGGGAGGCATTCTCTTTTACATAGGTTTCAAGGTGGGACTTTTAGGCTACCTTAAGACCAAGCTCTTCAACAGGCGTTTCTGGAAGGAGTATCCCTGGGTGGAGCTTTATACATGACTATAGCGGTTATAAAAGGACTTATTGCGGTGCTCTTGTCTGCTTATGTGGATATGACTTGGGTACTGCTGATAAGTCTTTTTCAGTTTCTTATCGGTCTGTTTATTGAACTGCCGCTTCTGGGCTTTGGAACACGGAAGATTGTCGCTGAGTGCTTCAACATAAAGGATGCGACAGTGATAGGCAGCGCATACCGCATTGGCCAGGGGCATTTTAAGTTCTATGTTCCCAATTTGAAGATTCCTACATACCGCTATATTGTGGACGGAAAACTGTATGTTTCAGATCCTGTCCTTGTAAGCAATCTTCCGGGCTATAATCCTGTCGCGGGTCCGTGTACGATTCGGGTAAAGAAAAGCAAGCCGTGGAAGATGATTTCTCCTTTGCGCCACACTGTTGCCTCCATTTTGTATGCGCTGGCCTTGGGTTGGCTCATTCTGCCAGGCATTTTGTCGCTGGCGGATGCTGATTTCCAGAAGATTCTGCATCCGGCGTCTGAAAATGTTTCCATAAAGGAATTGATGAATGAGATGAAGCCTTCCTATGACTATGAACCTTACGGATACGATGACTATGAATTTCACTACGACGACGAAGACTTTGAGCTCCAGAACGAAGAAGATGACACAGAAGATTATATTCCTTATGAATCCTTATACCCAAGCACGCCCTAAGGCGCAGCTAAAAAATGATTAATTGTCAACTCACCTGCTGAGTTTGAATAGGAGAATGCTATGGAACAGCTCACTGAACAGACGGAAGAAAAACCGAAGAAAAGATTTATTAAAGACCCTGGTTTTCTGTCTTTTTTTGCATTACCGATTTACTTGTACGGCTACAATCCGTTTCAGAAAAAAGTCGTGTTTGCCGCATCGGACGCTCTTGCCGTTCGCCCTTCCTGGCTCAAATATCTTGGATTTATTTTTTTGCTTTTTGTCACTTTTGTGATTTTTGATGCGCGCGGGGAAATGTCTATTTCAAATTCATGGGATAGGAAAACATGGGAACAAAAAAGAAAGCCCCTTTTTGTTGCGGGTCTGATTTTATTTTTATCCTGTTTTATTACGCCGTTTTTTTGCCGCTCAGAACTTTATGACGAAGGTGTGAAAAGCAGGTTCGTTGTAGAACAATTGTCAAAAGACTATAATCTTTCCCAAGCCGAAAGCATGCAGGTTGGATTCACACTGATAACGACGCGTAGCGGAGGGAAGAATTCGGCCAACGCCCATTTGATTTATGAATACAAAGCTTATGTTTCTTTTAAATTCGGAAACAAGAAGTTCAGGTTTTACAATATAGATTTTGAGGACGAGCGAATGATGATATCCGTGATAGAAAAATACAAGGACGCGCTTCCCCTTGAATTAAAAAGAAAGCATCTTGATGGTTTTGTCACTTACAACGGTGCAGATGAATCCTTGCGCCTTTATATTAAGGAACTGTTTGGTGAGGAATGACAAGGGGTCGTTACGGGCCGATTCAAGGGAATCTGGCTTTCGATGTTCATAAGCGTCGTATTCATCTCATTACCTCCATATCTTTATTATAGCACACACCGCCGGTTATTGCTACTTTCCTTCTACCGTCCGTATCTCGTCAGCGGTCAGGCCGTAGAGGAAGTAGACACGGCCATAGCAGGGCGTATGGCCGTGCTTTTATTTCCGCATCCGTGCGGGCAATCCCGTCATGCAGGGCGGTCAAGTCAGACTTGTAGCTGTTAAAGTATTCCTCCCACTCGTCTTCGTCCTTGAGGGAAAGCCCGGCCTTTGATTTTGCAAGCTCCCTGGCAAAGCCCGCGAAGTCCAGTTCCCAGAAGGAGTCGAGGGCTGTGCTGAGCCTGGCGATGCCGAAACGTTCCCGCACCCGGCCCAGGAATTTTCCGCACTTTTTCTGCATGTCCGCAGTGAGCGCGAGCATCCTGTCGGCAAGGGCAGAAAGCTGTGTTGCGGCTTCCGCATTGCGGCCGTCCGTGATGTCGGGGACTGGAAAGTTCTCGAAGTTGGTCTTGCGTATTTCGCGGGTCCCGCCCTGCAGCTCCGGGCAGTTGTACCAAATCCACAGCTTGGCGAGGCGTGAGTTGTAGATGGCGGTAAGTGCTTTGAGCAATTCTCCCTCAGTTTTCTCGGTAATGATGAATGCTTTGTCATTGCAGACAGATCCGCTTTCGTCATAACAGAAGGGGAATACTGTTGTCATATTTGGGTAAACGATTTTTGGTTTTTCGAAATCTGCATAGTACGAGATTTGGTCCTGCGTCTCGAACCATTCGTTGCTTGTCTTTTTACGGGCACCTTTCTCCCCGCTCTGCTCAAGGCGTTCTTTTCTGAATGAGAGGAGATGCTTTTTTATTGCGGGGTATGAGTCAATATCAAGCTTCAATGCGGGGAACGTACCTATCAAGTATTGGTCTGCATTCTGAGTTGTCCATGCCGTAATGTCCCGTCCCCTGAACAGGGGCTGTATCAGCTCCACAGACTTTGCATCCTCTGCAATCAGTTTCTGCCGTGTCTCGCCGTCGATATAGTATACAGGCGGGGAGCGGGGGCCGTCAAGAAAAGTTGCGGGGGCAGTTTCTGAAAGTCCCCGTGCCTTCATCGCAAGGGACTTTTGAAACCGCCTTGCGGGCTTAGTCGCCCAGGCGTTTGATGAGGTAGGGAAGGGCCTTCTCGAACTTTACGCCGTACCAGTGGTCCTTGTCGCCGGCAGTCTTCTTGATTGCCTCCACCACGACGTCCG